>CAJXDB010000001.1 GCA_913052285.1 uncultured bacterium
TGCTTTACAATTAACTTCATTCATGGGTTTTAAAAATGATTCAATTTTTTGGGTTGAGGTTAATAAGATAAAGCCAAATCCATATCAACCAAGACGTGACTTTAGTGAGGCAAAACTTGCTGATTTAGCTGAATCTATCCGACAATATGGAGTACTTCAACCTCTTGTAGTAACTCGCAATGAGATTCAAAGAGACGACGGCGGTCTTTCTTCAGAATATGAGCTTATAGCAGGGGAACGACGTCTTCGCGCTTCGCGCATTGCCGGCCTTGTACAGGTTCCAGTTATTATTCGCGATGCTGAAGAAGATCAGCGTGCAAAGCTTGAAATTGCCATAATAGAAAATATTCAGCGTGAAGATTTAAACTCAATGGACAGAGCGCGAGCATTTGACCGCCTTATTAAGGAGTTTAGTTTTACGCACGCCGAGGTTGGAAAAAAAATTGGAAAGAGTCGTGAATTTGTTTCAAATACGATACGACTTCTAGGACTTCCAGAGGATGTAAAAGTAGCACTTGCACAGGGAGACATTTCGGAAGGTCATGCTCGTCCAATTTTAATGCTTAAAGATCGTCCGGAAGAGCAAAAGGTACTCTTTAAGGAGGTTATGCATAAAAAACTTACTGTTCGTGAGACTGAAAATATTGCGCGGCGTGTTGCGCTCGACAAGGTGCGTAAACGATCAAAAATGCTTTCACCTGAAATTATTGAGCTTGAAAAACAGCTTACCGAATCCTTAGGCACTCGCGTACAAATTGAACAAAAGGATGTTGGAGGCAAGCTTGTAATTGATTTTTTCTCTCCTGACGATCTTAGAAATATTCTGCACTCATTTGAAACAGAGCCGTCTCAGGAAGCGATGGATACACTTTCAGATGATGGAGAGGGCGAACATAAAGAAGAAGTTAAACAAACTCAAAAGGAAGAGCCTCGAATGGACGGAGAAGCACTCGATGATCGTCCGGACAAGGAAAAAGATGAATCTCAAGAAGACGATTTGTATTCTGTAAAAAACTTTTCTATCTAGTGTTCAGTTTTTGCTGTGCGTCTAGTGCAATACGTATGTGTTTTCGTGCGGCTGTTGTTTTTGCAAATTCAAGCCAGCGGTTTGTCGGGTGGCTTGAAGGGCGTGTAAGGATTTCAACAATGTCACCGTTATGAAGTTCAGTATCTAAAGATACTAGCTTACCATTTACCTTCGCACCAAATGTATGATTGCCAATATCAGAGTGAATAGTATATGCAAAATCAATCGTACTTGAGCTTATTGGCAGGTCAATAACGTCTCCTTTTGGTGTAAATACAAATACGCGGTGACTGAAGAAATCACTTTTAAGGTTGTCAAGAAATTCTTCTCCTGCTTCAGCTTGATGAGATTCTGCAATGTCGCGTATCCACGTTGGCACCTGCATAGACTTAGACTGTGGATCCTCTTTTTTTGCCGATTTTTGTTTAGTATTGTTTTTAGTATTAAACCTTAGAATTGAAGGCAGTAATTGCTGCAGCCATTCATTGGCAAATTTAATGTACTGCTGAGGACGTTTTCGGCCTCCGGACTCCTTATATGCAAGATGTGATGCTATTCCAAACTGCGCTCTTCGGTGCATTTCCTCTGTTCTAATCTGAATTTCAACTATACCTCCTTCTTTTGTGAACACTGTGGTATGCAGGCTTTGATATCCGTTTGGCTTTGGAAACGCAATGTAGTCTTTAATTTTTCCCGGAAGGGGTTTCCATACACTGTGAATAGTTCCAAATACTGTGTAGCAGTCGGCAACTGTAGGAACAACAATGCGAATTGCAAGTATGTCATGTATCTTTTCGAGGTCCCAGTCTTTACGTTCTAGTTTTTGATATAAACTGTACAGTCCTTTTATCCGGTGCTCTGTTTTAAAGTTTCTAATATCATGTTCTCCTAAAACGCGCTTGAGTGCTTTATGCATCTTATCAAGTCGCTGTAGAGTTTCTTTATTTTTCTTTTTAAATAGTAGGTTAATTTCTTCAAATTCTTTTGTGTATACATATGGAAATGCAAGATCTTCAAGTTCACGCTTTATGCGCCCCATACCGAGTCTGTCTGCAATAGGTACATAAATTTCAAGCGTCTCAAGCGCAATTCTTTTCTGCTTTTCTTTAGGGACATGTTCAAGTGTCTTCATATTATGAAGACGGTCCATAAGTTTTATGATCAGTACACGAATATCTTGAGAGGTTGCAACAAAAAGCTTTCGAAGACTTTCAATATGTCGCTCGAGCCCCTGATACCTTAGAGCCCCAAGTTTTGTAACTCCTTGTACTAGGTGCAATATTTCGTCTCCGAATGTCTCTTGGATATCTTCTGGCGTAGTATTGGTATCTTCTATTGTGTCGTGTAGAAGACCAGCGGCTATGGTCTCGCTTCCCATGCCTGTTTCTGCAAGACTCTTTGCAGTCTCATGTAAATGTACAAAATATGGTTCACCTGAAAATCTTTCATGATCTTTATGAGCTTCTTCTGCAAATACGTACGCTTTTTTAATAAGTGCTGTGTCAGAAGCAGTGGGAGAATCCATTTTGTCAATAATTTCCTTGACATTTGGCATGTTTTCTACTATAGTACGAAATAGAAAAATGTCAATAGCATAAAGGGGAAAACCTATGTCTGTTAAGGTGAATCTCTATCGTAACAAAGATGGAATGCTGGAATTTGAATATAAAAGCGGACCCTTTCGAATGTCAGGAAGATTTGTTGGGGAAGTTCTTGAGGTTGAGTTCAGTTACTCGGAGGGTAACACAGAGGTTGTCGAAACGCCCAATGAAGAAACGGTCTCTAGTCGAGCCGTACATTAAATAGCCCACGTACGTAGGGCTATTTTTTCTTTGCGCCTCTTCTTTTCTTTTCCTCGGATAAAATTTCAAGGGCGCGTTTGAGATTTATGGTGTATACATCGTCAGTTTTAAGAGATCTAAAATCTCCATCATGCATCACATACGGGCCAAATCTACCAACGCTGGCGATGATTGGGTTTTCTGTGTCGGGGTGTACTCCAAGTTCTCTTGGTAGACTTAAGTACTTTAGAGCATCTTCGAGTGTTACTTCTTCCGGACTCTTGTCTTTCGGTACACTTCCGCGTCTAGGTTTCTCCTTCTTTTTTCCTCGCCCTGAGCCTGTAGTTCGACCTTGCTCACCACCCTGAGCCTGTCGAAGGGTCGAAGGGTTTTCTCCAAGCTGTACATATGGACCGAAGCGACCATCAAGTAGGTATACATTTTCTCCAGTTTCAGGATCTTTTCCAATTGGTTCAGCGTCCTTTATCTCTTTTCCTTCAATTGTTCTAGCACCGTCGCAGTCTGGAAACTTATTACAGCTCATAAATTTTCCACGTTTGCCAAGTTTAATTACCATAGTACTGTCACATTTTGGACAGCGAAACTCTTCTGGTGCATCACCAAGGTCAGTAATTTTAATATCGTCAGTTTTGTGATCTATTTCCTTTGAAAATGGAGTGTAGAAATCTTTTAGAGTTTTTTCATACGTAAGGTTGCCTTCAGCAATTTCGTCAAGTTTATGCTCCATTTCAGCTGTAAACGAGTCACTTATGTAGTTTTCAAAGTTTTTCTCTAAAAATGAACTTACGACATCACCAGTGTCGGTAGGGAATAGAGTGCGTCCTTCTTTCTCTACATATCCACGATCTGAAAGTGTTCGCATGATGCTTGCGTATGTTGATGGTCGTCCTATCTCGCGCTTTTCAAGCTCTTTAATAAGCCCTGCTTCTGTGTATCGTCCGAGTGGTTTTGTTTCTTTTCTCTCGCTTTCAATATTTAATAGTTTTAGTTCTTCACATTTTTCGACAGCTGGAAGTTCAACATCTTCTCCTCTGGATTCGGTGTCAACACGAAGCCATCCATCAAACAATATTCTCGATCCGGTTACAGTAAAGTCTGGCACTTTATCTTCTCCTTTTGTCGGTTCTACTTTTGTAATAATTTTTGTAGCAAGAAGTTTTGCATCGCTCATTTGCGATGCAATCGTTCGTTTCCAGATTAGTTCGTATAGCTTTTTCTGTTCCGGTGTATTGCCTGCTGATCGCTTTGAAATATTTGTTGGCCGAATTGCTTCATGTGCTTCTTGAGCATTTTTGCTTTTTGTTTTAAAAACTCGCGTTTCTACATACTCTTTTCCATATTCCTCAGCGATTAATGATCGTATGATTCCGAGCGTCGCATTTCCAATGGTTACGCTATCTGTTCTCATATATGTTATATGACCAGATTCATAGAGTTTTTGAGCAATACCCATTGTTCGCGAAGGAGCAAAGCCTAATCGGGAGCTCGCGGCTTGCTGTAGCGTCGAAGTTATAAAGGGTGCTCTCGGAGATCTCTTAGTGTTTTTCTCTTCAATATCAGAGACACTCCATGATCCTGCTTTTCCAACTGAAAGAATTCGCTCTGCTTCATCTTCCTTTTTTGGCTCCTCACTACACGTAACGCCAAATTGTTTTTTCCCTCCTTTTACATCAGCGGTGATGACGAAAAATTCTTCTGGTACAAATTCCCTAATTTCTCTTTCTCTCTCCATAATAATTCGAAGAGCGGGGGACTGTACTCGGCCTGCAGATAGCCCATATCGTACTTTTTTCCAAATAAGTCCTGACAAATCGTATCCAACAAGTCGGTCTAGCACTCTTCGAGCCTCTTGTGCTTTTCGCAAGTTGTCATCAATGGTTCGCGGATGTTTCAGTGCTTCTTGCACTGCTTCTTTTGTAATTTCGTTAAAAACAACTCTCTGTGGCTTTTTTAAATTAGCTAGCTCCTTTACGTGCCACGCTATCGCTTCACCTTCTCTGTCGGGGTCAGTAGCCAAGAGCACTTCCTTAGAGCTTTTCGCCAGCTTTTGAATTTCGTCAATAGTTTTCTCTTTTCCCTTAACCGGTTCGTAATGTGGAGTAAAATTCTTATCAATGTCAATTGCCTTCTTATTACTTTTTGGCAAATCACGAACATGCCCAACCGATGCAATAACGGTGTATTTATCGTCCAAATATTTTGAAATTGTTTTCGCCTTTGCTGGCGATTCAACTATAAGAAGTTTTGACATCCCAGTAGAAATTAATAAATAACGTAAATAGTTTATTCGTGTCCGTTTTAATTTCTAATGGGACACATAGTCTACTGTTCTACTTTAAAAGAATTTCTTTGTCAAATCATTGTACATGCAATTCTCCCATACGTTCAGTAATAAGTCCTTTGATTTCCATAGATGAAAGCAAAACATTCGCGTCTTGTACAGGTATATTCAACTTTTGAATTAGCTCGTCACGCGGCATAGGAATCTCAAGAAGTTTAATTACTTTCTGTTCGGTGTCTGATAAGGTATTGTCTTGGACATTTTTCTCACTTTGCTCAATACCGAGCACTTCAAACAGTTCCTTGCTTGAGCTTACAGGAACGGCACCTAGTCGTATTAGCATGTGTGGGCCGTGTGAGTTTTTTGAAAATATAGATCCTGGAACTGTACAGACATCTCTATTATATTCAAGTGCAAGTCTCGATGTGATAAGTGTTCCTGATTTTTCAATAGCTTCAATTACAAGTACTACATGGGAAAGGCCTGCCATAATGCGGTTTCTTTGTGGAAAACTGTATGGTGTTGCCTGAAAGTCCTCCTGAAACTCGGACAAGAGAGCACCACCTGAATCTACAATTTGTTTTGCAAGTCCGCGATGTATAGCTGGATAAAGCACTTTTTCACCAAGTCCTGACCCAGGTACTGCAATTGTCTGAATGTTTGCCGCAAGGGCAGCTCTGTGTGCTATTGAGTCAATGCCAAGCGCAAGTCCGGAGACAATGGCTACATCATATCCTCTAAGATCAGCAATCAACTTTTCGCAAACCTCGCGTCCGTATGGTGTGTATTTTCTTGACCCGACTACACATAAGAGCTTTGTATCTTTTGAGGGGAGTGTTCCCATAACGAAAAGTTCTTTTGGTTTGTCTGGTATTTCGTGAAGTAATTCCGGAAAGTCGGATTGCGATAGTTGTCGTATGGCATGCTCCATTGTACTATCATAACATTGCAGTTCACTGTATTTTAAGAATATCTACCATGTTAGACATACAATTCATAAGAGACAATAAAGATCTTGTAAAAGAAGGCGCTCGCAAGAAACACATTCAAGTTGACATTGATGCGCTCGTTGAGCTTGATGACAAGAGACGTGCCTTTTTAGCACTTGTTGAGGAAAAACGAGCAGCTCAGAATGAACATACAGATAAGATTGCTTCGGAAAGCGATTCGGCAAAACGAGAAGCTATGATTTCTGACATGCGGAATTTAAAGCAGGAACTTCAAGTTGAGGAAGCAAAGCTAAAAGGCATCATGCGTGATTGGCAGGCCCTTATGGTTCAGGTTCCGAATGTTCCAGACGTGTCTGTTCCGGAAGGAGTAGACGATTCAAGCAACGAAGAAGTTAAAAAATGGGGAATAATTCCGACTTTTGAGTTTGGCGCAAAAAGCCATACTGATCTTATGACAAAGCTCGACATGGTTGATTTTGAACGAGGTACTAAGGTTGCTGGTTTTCGTGGATACATTTTGAAAAATGACGGAGCAAAACTTAATTTTGCCGTATGGCAATTCATACAAGATCATTTTTCAGAGAAAGACGGTTTTGTTCCAATGGTTGTGCCGTCACTTGTACGCCGAGAGCCGTTTCTTGGTACTGGATATATTCCGCAGGGAGAAGAAGATTTATATAAGACACAAGATGAGAGCTACTTATCTGGAACAGCGGAAGTGGCAACAATGAGCTACTACATGGATGAAGTACTTCCAAAGAAGCAATTACCGGTAAAAATGTTTGCATTTTCTCCGTGTTTTCGTCGTGAAGCTGGGAGTCACGGTAAAGACACAAAAGGTCTTATGCGTGTGCATGAATTCTTTAAGTTTGAACAGGTTGTGCTATGCGAGGCAGATCATGAAGAATCTGTTAAATGGCACGAGTGGATAAACAAAAATACAGAAGAAGCACTTCAAAAACTTAATATTCCATATCGAACCGTTATAAACTGTGGTGGAGACCTTGGTCTTGGTCAGGTTAAAAAGTATGACATTGAGCTTTGGGTTCCATCTGAGGAAAAATATAGGGAGATAAGTTCGGCCTCATACTTTCACGATTTTCAGACAAGGCGACTCAATATTCGTTATAGAGACGATAATGGAGTTCTTCAGTTTGCACATTCTCTAAACTGTACGGCTCTGCCCACTCCAAGGATTCTCATTGCAATTATAGAAAATAATCAGCAGGCAGACGGGAGTATTGTAGTACCA
This sequence comes from uncultured bacterium, assembly GCA_913052285.1. Taxonomy (GTDB): domain Bacteria; phylum Patescibacteriota; class Minisyncoccia; order Phycocordibacterales; family CAJXDB01; genus CAJXDB01. Next base: position 7,313 of record CAJXDB010000001.1, read on the forward strand.
GAAGCATTACGGCCATACTTGGGAGTTGATGTATTAGGATCGTGATATGTTTTCTTCTAGAAGAGGGAAGCAACGATTTTCAAATTTAGCTAGACGCAGACGGAAAATTTTTGGAATTAAGCTTGTAGCTATCGGGCTAGGCTTTCTTGTTGTTATTGGCGGAATATCTTGGCTTTCGCATCTTGATTCGGTAACTATAAAACAAGTTTCTGTATTAGGTACGCGAACGGTTCCAGATAGTGTTGTGCATGACCTTGTTTACTCTGAACTTGAAGGAACGTACCCACTTCTCTTTTCACGGTCTAACATTTTTATATATCCAAAAAATGATATTACTGCATCTGTGCAAGAAGCTTTTCCCAATATTGGCTCTATTGAATTTATATTTGAAAGTCTAGAGTCAATCTCGGTTTCTGTGCGCGAACGCAGTGAAGACGCATTATGGTGCAATAACAAGGAAGAGTGTTACTTTGTGGACGAAGACGGATTGATTTTTGGAAAGTCACCGTTATTTAGTGATACGGTATTTATAAAATTTTACACTGAAGTGCCTCAAGAAAATCCGATTGGAGAATATATTTTTTCATCTAGTGAATTTAAGAATATATCCTTTTTCCTTGATGCTGTTGAGAAACTTGGTGTAGTTATTGTTAAGTTTGGTGTGGTAGATAGCACTGACTTTGAACTTACATTTAATAATGGGGCTCGCGTTCTTTTTTCACGGGACGGCGATCTTTCTCAAATACTTGCAAATCTAGAAGCTGTGCTTAATTCTGAAACATTAGAGAATGAAAAAATAGACTATATAGATCTTCGCTTTGGAAACAAAGTGTTCTATAAGTTCAAGTGAGGGAGAGGTGAAAAGCGCTTGCGCATTTTCATTTCGACCGAACGCCGAACTTATATCGAAGATATCGTTTTAAGTAGGAAGGGGGTACAGACAGTAAAAACAAAAATCATACGATATATCGTCATACGATATATCGTATGATTTTTGTTGTAGCCAAAATTTTGAAGTAGGTGTACATTTTCTATAATGAATAAAGGATTCTGGGGAAAACTGGATAAGCCAATATTTGTTTTGGCTCCAATGGCTGACGTCACAGATGCGACTTTTAGGCGTATTATAGCGAAATACGGCAAGCCAGATGTAATGTGGACTGAATTTGTATCTGCCGATGGACTTTTTCTGGGAGGCGAAAAAGCAAGAAAGATTTTAATAAAGGATCTTGAGTTTACAGAGGTGGAACGTCCTATTGTTGCTCAATTCTTTACTTCCAGTACGGAACGTATGGAAAAAGCATCTAGATTGGCAATGGAGCTTGGTTTTGATGGTATTGATATTAATATGGGCTGCCCCGACAAAAGTATTGAAAAACAGGGAGCGGGTGCGGCTCTGATAAAAAATCCAGATTTGGCTGTTCAATTAATTAAGTCTGCTAAAAAAGGAGCGGGCGATTTGCCAGTATCGGTTAAGACTCGTATAGGATACAATAAAATTGAACTTGAAGAGTGGTTACCGAAACTACTCTCATCAGAGCCGGCAGTCGTAACAATTCACGCTCGCACACGTAAAGAAATGTCAAAAGTGCCAGCACACTGGGATCAGGTGAAGAGAGCTGTTGAAATAAGAGACGAACTTGGAATTAGTACTTTAATCATCGGAAATGGAGATACTAAAGATTTGAGCGATGCAGAACAACAAGCACGCGATACTGGTGCGGATGGCATTATGCTAGGACGTGCCATTTTTGGAAACCCGTGGCTGTTTGCCGATTTGGCTCGTGCCAGGCGCGATCGCCAAACCGAGCATCCGCCGAAGCCTACGGCGAAGGCGGATAATGTACATATTACGGTCAAAGAGTGCCTGGAAATACTTGTTGAGCACACAAAACTATTTGATGAATTACTTCCACACAAGAATTTTTCCATAATGAAAAAACACTATAAGGCGTATGTTACCGGATGGAACGGGGCTAAGGAGTTACGAGTGAAGCTAATGGAAACACACAATGCCGACGAGGTTGAAAGTATTATTGCCGATTACCTTAAAGGATGATTTTGTTATAATGACTCTCATGTCAGAGGTGCTTTACAGAAAATATAGACCGCAAAGTTTTAAAGATGTGCTCGGGCAAGAGCATATTGTTGAGCCGCTTTCAGGAGCTATAAAACAAGGGAACATCGCTCATGCATATCTTTTTTCCGGTTCTCGTGGGACTGGAAAAACTTCTGTAGCGCGCATTCTTGCGCGCGAGGTTGGAACGAGTGAAAAAGACCTTTATGAAATTGACGCGGCTTCGAACAGAGGTATTGATGACGTACGTGAACTTCGTGAGGCTGTTGTTGTTCTTCCGTTTGAATCAACATACAAGGTGTACATTATTGACGAGGTACACATGCTTACTAAAGAGGCATTTAATGCACTTCTAAAAACACTCGAAGAACCACCAAAGCACGCTCTTTTTGTACTTGCGACGACTGAAATGGAGAAGCTTCCTGAAACAATAGTTTCTCGCTGTCAGACATTTTCTTTCAAAAAACCGTCTACGTCCGTCCTTAAAGAGATGGTTACCACTATTGCAAAAAAAGAGGGGTTTAATTTAGAGCAGGCCGCGGCTGAACTTATCGCGCTTCTCTCCGATGGTTCGTTTCGTGATGCACACGGAATTCTTCAAAAAATTATATCTTCATCTAAGGATAAGAAGGTAAGTCGTTCGGAGGTGGAAGTAGTCACAGGAGCGCCTAAAGGAGTACTGGTAATGGATATAATTCAATCAATTGAGAAAAGTGATCTTGAAAAAGGATTGTCGGCTATTGGAAAAGCTGTAGAGCAGAATGTTGATATGAAGGTGTTTATGAAACTTGTCCTACACCATATTCGGTCAATTCTTCTTATTCGCTTTGCACACGATATGGAGAGCCACATCAAAACACAATTTTCGAAAGAGGATTTTGAGTTTCTCAAGAGTATTGCTGACAATAAAGACTCAAAAATAAATGCGGCAATCCTATCCGGACTTCTCGAAGCGTACTCGCGGATCGGATACTCACACATTCCCGAGCTTCCGATTGAGTTGGCTCTCGTATCGTTTTCAGAAAAGACATGAAGAAAAAAGTATATTTTGTACGACACGGTGAGAGTGAAGATAATGCAAAGAAAATTTTTCATGGAGCTTCATCGCGCTTAAGTAAACTTGGTGTTGAGCAGGCAGAGTTTGTGGCGGAGCGCTTCACAAAGCTTCCGGTTGATATTGTGCTTTCGAGTAATTTGGGACGTGCACAAGAAACTGCAGAAATCATTACAAAGCGTATTAGAAAGGAACTTGTTGTTTCAGATCTATTTCAAGAACTCATACGTCCATCTGAATTAAATGGAAGGACTATTGATGATCCGGTTACCGTTCAGGCAAAAAAGGAAATAAATGACCATGCACATGATCCTAAGTGGCATTACTCTGACGAAGAAAACTTTACAGAGTTTCGTGACCGTCTGAAAAAGGCCTTTCTCTTTATAGAAGAGCGGCCAGAAGAGAATATCGCCGTGGTGTCACATTACAATGCAATACGAATGCTTTTAACAGTCATGCTTGACCCCGAGGCAACGCCAGAACTTTTTCAGCAAGTTTACAGTCTATTCCACATACAAAATACGGGTATTACAGTTTATGAGCGCGGCTTTAACAAAATTGATCCGGATAACTGGAAGCTTGTTACCTGGAACGATCACGCACATCTAGGGTAAGAAAATTACTCAACACAAAATCATACGATATATCGTATGATTTTGTATCTGTGGTAGGTTGAGTAACTTAAAAAATCGTTGTATTGTTGCGATACATTGCCGGATCGTCTAATGGTAGGACACATGGTTTTGGTCCATGGAATCTAGGTTCGAGTCCTAGTCCGGCAGCACTTCAACTCGCTTCGCTCACTCAGTGCAGGCACGGAGCAGTAATACTGTGATTTTTGATATACTAATGAAATGTATATAGAGCCAAGGCAAAAAAAAATACTCTGGGCTTTTCTATTGATGATCGCCTTCTTCATCTCCGTATTTATATATCAGTTAAATTATGAATTTATAGGATATGTCGTAGTTGTACTTCTACTTTCACTATTAGTTATTGTATCCAATAGATACGTAACATATCCAACGTATGTGCTCTGGGGCCTTCTTGGGTGGGCATTTTTACATATGCTTGGAGGGGTTGAGTTTGAGCCAGGCAGCGTCATCTATACATATCAAATTTTAGATATAGTAGGTGAGCCGTACAGTATTTTGAAGTATGATCAAATAACTCACACGTACGGTTTCTTCGTTGCAACTCTTGCTATGTTTTATGTAATAAGGAAGTATCTGAGTATTCCATTCAGTTGGATTGAAGTTGGAATAGTAGTAGCTATGGCAGGAGTTGGTCTTGGAGCATTTAATGAAATTGTTGAGTTTATTATGGTAGTTACGTTACCTGATACTAATGTTGGAGGCTATGAAAATACAATAATTGATCTAGTCTCTAATTTAATTGGAGCGATTGCGGCTGTATTTTTCTTGCGTCATCGTGAGAAAAAAAGGTCTTATAGTTTGTGATATTATAGAGAATATGGCAAAAGGAAGAGATAAACAAAGAAGAGAGAAAAAGAAGCCGAAGAAGGCTAAAGGCAACGTTCACAAATTCTAATATGAAGATTGTATACATATTAATTATAGTCGCAGTGTTCATAGCTGTAGGCTATTTCTTTTTACCAAAGGAGTCGGACGAGCCAAAGGTAGACATTACAAATAAAGAGACAATTATGACCGCAACAATAAAAACCAATAAAGGAGATATTCAAATCGAATTATTAGGTGACGATGCACCGAATACTGTTGAGAATTTTAAAACTCTCGTCGAGAAAGATTTTTATAACGGCACAAAGTTTCATCGTGTAATTAAAGGATTTATGATTCAGGGCGGAGATCCACTAAGTAAGGATGATTCGCAAGAAGCCATGTGGGGAACAGGAGGTCCTGGATACACTTTCTCCGACGAGATTCATGCAAATAATAAGAATGTTGTCGGAACAATATCTATGGCAAACGCTGGACCAAACACTAATGGAAGCCAGTTCTTTATAAACGTGGCAGATAATGATGGACTTGATACGAAACATACTGTATTTGGTCGTGTAATATCTGGAATGGAAGTTGTGACGGAAATAGAGAACACTCCAACAGAGGGGTCTGACAGACCTGTTGACGCTATGGTGATTGAGAGCATTGAGATTAAGTAATGTGAAGAAATATCTAATCTATGTACTTATTGCAGCTCTTATAGTAGCTGGTGCAATTTATTTCCTTTCTGACGTTACGACTGATTCCGATGTCTATGTTGATATTGGAGATACTGTACTTGACCCAATAGGTACTACAGAACCTACTGGAGACATAATTGTTTGTGAGCCGGAACAGAGAGGTCCGGGAGTCTGCGCTGAGATCTACCAGCCGGTATGTGGAAAAGTGAATGTCCAGTGTGTTACCGAGCCGTGTGATCAGGTATTTGAAACTTTTTCAAATTCATGTTTTGCGTGTGGGAATTCTCTAGTTGAGTCATATATTGAGGGAGAGTGTGTTGCTAAACAATAATTTAACCACGTGTTTTTTATGATATACTCATGTCGTTTATGACTGTGGGGTATGACAAAAAGCTTGCGCGATCTCTGGTTCTTGACGAACTATTTGATCTAACGCTTTACAAGAGACTTCAGCCGTTTGCAAGGGGGCCGATTGTCGACGTACTTGAAGAGCTGATTTCTATTGAAACCAAACATCTTGCCTTTTGGCAGGATTTTTTCAATGTTCGTATTACGCGCCTCGACGTTCTGCGCCGTATTAAGCTAGTAGGATTAGTGCTTTTTTGTCGCATATTTGGAACACGGGGCATTCATCTTGTTCTTGAGGCAATTGAAGTGCACGGCATTAAAAAATATCTTGCCGTGTGGGAATTTTACAAAGATGATCCGCTTGGCGCGGCCGTTAAAGGCGTGCTTGTGGAAGAGTTCAAACACGAGGATGAGATCGTACTTGAGTCTGTGAAGCAAAAAATTCACCCTGAACGTATACGAGACATTTTCCTTGGCTTTAATGACGGTTTAGTTGAAATACTTGGAGCAGTGAGCGGTTTTTTTGCGGCGTTTCAGACAACGTCGTCCGTGTTAGTAGCAGGTTTTACCGTAGCTGTCGCAGGATCAATCTCAATGGCCGCAGGAGCATTCGTGGCAATGGGGTCAGAAAAGGAGGTTGAAGATACTGAAGTTCGAAAGAAGAAGTTTCTTGGCGAAGGAGTTGAAGAGAGTAATGGTGTTCGACCACTTGGGTCAGCATTCGTTGTCGGTATTTCATATTTTATTGGTGCTATGGTGCCGGTACTCCCGGTACTTTTTGGTGCACAGAATCTTACCATTTCAGTTATTGCCGCTATAGTAGTGATAATTATTGTGTCATACCTTCTTGCTTTTCTCTCCGGCATGGATGTTAAAAAACGAATTGTAACAAATCTTATTATCATTATATTTGCCGTTGTCGTGACATACTCAATTGGTATTGCGGCAAAAACTATCTGGGGAATTAGTATTTAATGAATGGAGAGCATTTAAAACTTGTGTCGCTTAACATTGAGCGGGATAAACATCTTGATCGTGTGTTCCCATTTATTAAACAAGAAGATCCTGATGTAGTATGTATTCAGGAGTTAATGAGTGGAGATTTTGAGATCTTTGAGAAAGAGCTTCAAATGAAAGGGTCGTTTACACCACTTACCAGGCGGGCAATTAATCGCGATGGAGAAGAGTCTTTAGAGTTTTTTAGTATTGCTCTTTTTACAAAACTTCCTATACACGGAGAAATTTCATCTGCATATTACGCCGGTAACCCTGGTGTGGTAAAGGATTATGAAGGGACAAATGCTAAAACAAAAAGTAGTACGAGCAGTAGAATGGTTGTGCACGCGACTGTTTGTAAGGGAGATGATAAGTTCACTGTGGGTACTACACATTTTACATGGACTGGTGATGGAAAGGTTGACGGCCAGCAAAGGGTAGACCTTGAACGTATGTTTGAGATACTCGATAATATTCCCGAAATTGTTTTATGTGGCGACTTCAATGCTCCGCGCGGAGGTGAAATTTTCAACTCTCTGTCCGAACGATTTACCGATTATATTCCAAAACACTATACGACAAGCATTGACGGAAATCTTCACTACGCTGGAGATCTCAAGGTTATGGTCGATGGGCTTTTCAGTACGCCGCACTATACTGCGAGAAATACTAAACTTGTTTGCGGCGTAAGCGATCACTGTGCTGTCGTATCAGAGATCTTACGAGTATAAGTATTGTTTTTTATCTATAAGTTTACGTATACTAATTGGTATGAGTAATGAAAGAGCGTTAATCGCAGTACTTATTTCTGTTTTCATTGTGTTGTTTGTATTTTTCTCATCATCTTTGGGATAATTGTAATATGCAAGTAGTTATATTAGCTGGCGGTAGGGGAAAGCGAATGCAGTCGCTTACACAGAATATTCAAAAGGCGATGCTTACCGTCTCTGGCAAAAATCTAATAGAGTATAAACTTGGTATTCTGCCTCCAGAGGTTGATAAAATTGTCATTACAATAGGTTATTTGGGAGAACAAATTACTGGGCATTTTGGAGACGAATGGAATGGAAAGAAGATTCATTATGTTGAACAGGGCAACCTTGAGGGTACTGGGCATGCACTTTTCAAGGCTAAACATTTACTTCAAGATAGGTTTGTCGTAATGATGGGGGATGATATTTACTCACGGGAAGACTTGTCAGAGTGTCTTAAACACCCGTGGGCAATGCTTGTTAAAAAATCAGACTACCCAGGTGATGGCGGAAAAGTAGTTCTTGATAAACATGGGCATCTTTTAAATATAGTTGAGGGGTCGTGGGATAAGAATTTTTATATTAATACAGGGCTGTACGTTCTTGGGAAAGAGTTTTTTAACTATTCACTCGTTCAAATTCAAAGCGGAGAATTTGGATTACCTCAAACTCTCGTTGAGGCGGCAAAAGATTTCGATGTTAAAGTTGTTGAAGCAGAGTGGTGGACAAAAATTACAAGTCCTGAAGACATAAAAAGAGTAGAGGAAATGCTTTCAGCACGCTGACATATTGACACACGTTGCAGTGTCGTGTTTTCATTTAAATACTATTGCATTTTGAAATGTTGTGATACCCTATGGGGAGCGTTTTCGCTTTACATTATAGCGGTCGATTATTACTAGCAGGAATACTATACATATGGGTAACAAAAATATACTTATTATCGTTGTTATCGTCATTATTATTGCTCTTGGTCTATTCTTCTTCATGAACGGTGATGATACTGGAACGACTACTCCAGATGACGATCAAGCTTCAGCAGATGAAACAACTCTTGCTTCTGCAGTAGTTGCCGCAACATCTGAAGCTCTCGGTGATCATCTTACCGATGCAGACGGACGCGCAATCTACACTACTTCAAAGGGAAGCTGTGTTGACGACTGTCTTTCAGCGTGGCCAGCATATACTGGAGATGCAGAGATGACTGACGGCGACCTGGGAACTGTTATGCGTGAAGATACAGGAGAGTACCAGTACACCTGGAAGGGTGAAGGACTCTACTACTACAGTGGTGACAGTGAAGCAGGTGACGTAAACGGTGATGGATTCGGCGGAGTGTGGTCAGTTGCACGACCGTAACGAAATTTGAGAAAAAATCAAAACCGGTCACGATGTTACGTCGTGACCGGTTTTGTATTTAATTATTAATAGTGTAAAATGGCGCCATTATGGATACACAAAAAACAATTTTAATTGGCATACTCGTAGGAGCAATTGTTGGCGCAGGAGCTTCGGTGGCAATTCAAAATATTGGTATAACTGACGAAGATAGGATACGTGATTTTTACCTTTCTGAAACTGCAGTTATTGTAAGTCCCCACGGTCTTAGAAAGAAAATGGACAGAGGAGATTCTGATTTTCTTTTAGTTGATGTAAGAAGCCAAGAAGAATACGAGGAAGAGCATATTGTGGGCGCTGTGAATGTTCCCGCATATTCTGATCGATTTACATCAGCCTACGGCGAGGTAGACAGAATTGTTAATAGTTTTCGAGAACTTATTGAAACTAATCCTGAAAAAGACATTATTGTGTACTGCTATAGTATTCCATGCATGACTGGACGGAAGGTAGGTAAGATGCTTGCTGGGAATGATATGTATGTAAAAGAGCTTGGTATTGGATGGAATGAATGGCGGTATTTTTGGACTCTTTGGAATCATCCGCATGAGTGGGATATCACAAGTCCTGAAGAATATGTTGTAAGTGGTACTGAGCCGGGGATTCCAACAATTCGTACTGACTCTACAGCGTGTCCAATTGAGGGAGAATTTGGTTGTTAGTGGATAGCTACTCTTTTGCAAAATGTAAAATTGCGTATCATTAACAACATATACATAATAACTAGTGTATGAAGCAGAGAAATAAAATTATAGCCGTAGGTACCGGACTTAGTGTCGTAATCTTATTCTTCGTGATTCTCGGAGGTTTTGTATTTACAGATGAACTTGGTGTCGGCAGTGTCGCAGGTGTTATAGGATCAGAATCAGAAGAAGCTCAAGTATCAGAAAGTGGTCTTATTACACAAGACATGGTCACTGGCGACGGAGATGAGGCTGCTCCAGGTGTTATTGCAACGGTTCACTATACTGGGCAACTTGCTGATGGAACAGTTTTTGACAGCTCTCTTAATCGCGGAACACCATTTCAATTTGTCATTGGTGCGGGTCAGGTAATTCAAGGTTGGGAAGAAGGAATCTCTGGTATGAAAGTTGGAGGTAAGCGAATTCTTGTAATACCATCAGAGCTTGGTTATGGAAGCACTCAAGTTGGTCCAATTCCTCCAAATTCAACTCTTCTCTTTGAGGTGGAGCTTCTTGGTGTAGAGAATCTGGAGTAAGTAATATAAAATTAAAACATAAAACTCCGCGTGCGGAGTTTTATGTTTGGTACATGTTTTAACATTATCCACAATAGTTTCTTTTGAACTCTCTGGTATACTGGTTCAGGAAAAGTTTGTTATGCTGTCAAAAGCGTGCTCGGCGCCGTCGTTACGACGGCGCCGTTTCCGTTTCTTTAGGTTTTTGTTAGAGTGTTCCTCATGAGTATGTTTAAACTCAAATCAGAATATAAACCTGCTGGTGATCAACCGCAGGCGATTAAGGCGCTTACAGAAGGCGTTAAGAAAGGACTTGATCATCAGGTTCTTCTTGGAGTTACCGGGTCTGGGAAGACGTTTACCGTTGCAAATGTTATTGAAAAAATTCAAAAGCCGACACTTGTGATTGCCCACAACAAGACACTTGCGGCACAGCTTGCGCAGGAGTATCGCGAATTTTTCCCTGATAATGCTGTTCACTACTTTGTTTCATACTATGACTACTACCAGCCGGAAGCGTACTTGCCGGTCTCTGATACATACATAGAAAAAGAAGCGAATATTAACCAAGAAATTGACCGCTTGCGTCACGGAGCTACTCAAGCACTTCTAACGCGTAAAGACGTTATTGTAGTTGCGTCTGTGTCTGCCATTTATGGACTTGGAAGTCCTGTTGAGTATGAGAGAGTCCATGTAAAGTTTTTGAAGGGAATGAAGGGGACTCGGGCAGATTTAATACGAAAGCTCGTCAGTGTTTACTTTGAACGCACTAACTCAGACTTAACTCCAGGAAAGTTTCGTGCACTTGGGGGAAGTCTTGAGATTATGCCTACAAGCGAAAAGGCAATTTATCGTATTACGTTTTCAGGTGATCGTATTGAAAAAATAGAACATATTGCCGCTATTACTAGAAAGATTGTTAAAGATCTCGACTCATTCTTTTTGTTTCCTGCAAAACATTTTGTAACTTCGAAAGATGAGCGAGTGCGTGCGCTTGCTGATATTACTGAAGAGCTTAGAGAACGTTTAGGAGAACTTAAGAGGCAAGGAAAGAACCTTGAAGCAGAGCGTCTTCGTAGGCGTACTAACCATGATATTGCACTAATACGGGAAGTTGGATATGTGAATGGCATTGAAAATTATTCACGCCACTTTGATGGGCGCATGGAAGGGGAACCTCCATATACGCTTCTGTCGTATTTCTCTCATACAAAAAGCGGCAAACCAGATTTCTTAACGGTAATTGATGAATCGCATGTGACTATACCTCAGCTTGGGGGTATGTATGCCGGAGACCGTTCACGCAAAAAAACACTTGTTGAACACGGCTTTCGATTACCGTCTGCGGTTGATAACAGGCCACTTGAATTTGAGGAATTTGAAAAGCGTGTTGGACAGGTGTTATATACTTCGGCAACACCGGGTCCATATGAACTTGGGGAGACGAAAAAAGGCCCTTCAACGGGTTCAGGACAGGTGGTAGAGCAGATTATTAGGCCTACAGGACTTGTGGATCCGGAAATTGTGGTTGAGCCGATTGTAAGTTCCAATGCGTACCCGGGCCAAGTTCAGCATTTTATTTCAGAGGCAGAAAAAGTGGTTTCGCGTGGTGGAAGAGTAATTGCAACAACGCTTACAAAAAAAATGGCGGAAGATCTTGCCGACTATCTGCGAGATAAAGGTATTAAAGCGGAGTATTTGCACAGTGATATTAAAACATTTGAACGCATTACTATTTTGACCGACTTTAGAAAAGGTGAATTTGATATTTTGGTTGGGGTAAATCTTCTTCGTGAAGGACTCGATCTTCCAGAGGTAATGCTTATCGGTATTCTTGACGCGGACAAAGAAGGATTTCTTAGATCTGAAACGTCTCTTGTTCAGATTATAGGGCGCGCGGCGCGGAATGTATTAGGACGAGTGATTTTATATGCAGATACAATGACTGGTTCGATGGAACGTGCAATAAGTGAGACAAACAGGAGACGGAAAATTCAACTGGCTTATAATAAAAAGCATAATATTACACCGAAGACTATTGTAAAAAGTATTAAGGATATCACTGACCAAATTCAGAGCGATCACGGAAAAGCGGTCTCAACACTTCTGGTTGTTGATAGGGAATTGTATAAAAAGAATCCAAAGAAGGTAATTCGCGATAAGGAAAAGCAAATGAATGCCGCAGTGAAGGTTCTTGATTTCGAGACGGCAGCAATTTTGCGGGATGAGATCAGGGAGTTAGAAAGTAAAAAGTAAATGGCGTATCAGTACTGCTTGTACTGATACGCCATGATCTTCTTGAGCCACTATATGCAGCTCATTCGCAGTTAGCCGGTCGAGCCGGGACCGGTCGAACCCGCGAGTTCGGAGCCGGCATCGCCCGTGGTATCGGGCTGCGTTCCGACGACGTCGAAGTTGTCGTCACCCCCGACGGCATCGTCGGGGGTGGACACCTCGCCGATCTGCTCGCAGAGCGCATTGGCAACTTTGGAAAACTTCTGCGTCTCGAGCACTTTGATGGTCTCGCCGACCACGCTGGTCGCAATATCGAGACCAAGCTCTTCGGCTTTGGCCGTGACGGCGCTGATGATCGGCAAAACATGTTCGGACGGAATTTTCGTTTTCTTAACCTGCACATCGAGCAAACGGGTGAACTCGTCCGGCGTATTCATCGCCCCGATCGTCGGAATAACGGTTTCGTGGTACGGAAAAAATTCTTTCTTCTGCGTCTGCGGCATTAAAGCCTCCTGTAAAGAATAAACTTGCACCGGTTGGTACAAGTTCGCCTTTTATACAGGACTCTCTAAATCCTGTCAAGTTTATATCTACCTTTATTTAGCGCTATCTAAGGGAGCGGATTGCGTGCCAGGCAAGAATAAAGCCTAAGAGGGATGCTAGAAGGGAAACCCATATAGGTACTGCCCAGGTATCTACGGTCACTTCCCATCCGTAAAGTACTCTAACACCGTGTCCTATGCCAACGGCAAGGAAAACAAGTGCCGTGGCTCCTGTAAAAAACCCATTTCGCATGTGAAGCATGTTCAAAAAAGTGTTACTGAACTTGTTAAGTAACAAGTTCAGTAACAAAATTATCGCTGTTAACCTATTAATTATATCTTTTTTGCACTATATTGGTGCGCATTGTCTGTGGATAGAGTGCGTGATAGAGTGAGCACATACCCCCTATAGGAAGTAAGTGGGGGCACTTTTTCGTATAGAAAAATAAGGAGCTATGCGACTATATTGTTCTTAACCATGTTAAATCTTTCGCTCAAGCGAAAGGAAAATCAAAGATTTTATTTAACAGGGTGCAAGGGCTTCTAATTCCTTTCACTCATAAGAATCTCTAACATGCAAAGCAAAATTATCGTTAAAGGAGCGCGGACGCATAACCTCAAAAACATCACGGTTACAATGCCGCGAAACAAAATGATTGTTTTTACCGGTCTTTCTGGTTCGGGAAAATCATCGCTTGCATTTGACACCATTTTTGCAGAGGGTCAGCGTCGCTACGTTGAGTCACTTTCAGCATACGCAAGGCAATTTTTGCGGCAAATGCAAAAACCAGACGTAGATGAAATAGTCGGACTTTCACCAGCTATCTCAATTGATCAGAAGAGCCGGTCGAATAATCCGCGTTCTACGGTTGCTACCATAACCGAGATTTATGATTACCTTCGTATCCTATATGCACGAATTGGTAAACCGCACTGTCTTGAATGCGGGCGTGAAATAAAACGACTTTCAAATGAGGAAATTCTAGAAACCATTCTTAAGACGGTAGGAAGTGTTAATACTAAGAAGACAAATAAGAAAGTGTACGATGTATCGTACAACGACTTAAAGCTTCAGATATTTGCTCCAGTTGTAGTTGGTCGAAAAGGAGAACATTATCAGCTTCTATACGACCTTCTCTCGAAAGGATATGAGCGTGTTCGAATTGACGGTTCAATAAAAAAACTTCGTGAGAGAATTACGCTTACGAAGACCAAGAAACACGACATAGATGTTTTGGTTGACGAGATTTTTGTGAGTGAATTTAAAGATGATAAGAAGGGAAGTCGTGAGCGGCTCTCGGAAGCAATTGAGCGTGCACTCCATGAGTCCGACGGGCTCATAAAAGTTATTGACCCCGAAGGTAGTGAGCGGCTTATATCAGCAAAGTTTATGTGTCCGTACGACGGGTTCTCATTTCCTGAAGTTGAACCGCGATTGTTCTCATTTAATTCGCCGTACGGAGCATGTCCGGAATGTAATGGTCTCGGGAGCAAGTATTTTTTTGGAAAAGAGGCGTGTGATGTATGTAAAGGGGCACGGCTCCGTCCGGAAGCTCCTCATGTATTTTTAGGAGAAAAAGTAAACATTGTTGATCTAGTAGGGCGGTCAATCAAAGATGCAAGAGATTTTTTCGATAAACTCAAACTGTCTGAAAAAGAGGAAGAGATTTCTAGAGTGGTTATTAAAGAAATTACCAATAGGCTTCAGTTTATGCTCGATGTAGGAATCGAGTACCTTTCTCTTGACCGTCGCGCTAACACGCTTTCTGGTGGTGAGGCGCAGCGAATTCGGCTTGCGTCTCAGCTTGGCTCTAGACTTGTTGGAGCACTCTACGTACTCGACGAGCCGACAATTGGGCTTCATTCTCGAGACAATGATCGCTTGATCAAGACGTTATTAAGTCTCCGTGATCTTGGAAATACCATTATTGTCGTTGAGCATGATGAAGATACTATTTACTCTGCCGACCATATCGTCGATCTTGGCCCTGGGGCCGGAGTTCATGGTGGAGAAGTAGTGGTGTCAGATGATCTTGAAAAACTCTTGACCTCCAAGCGAAATACTTCAAAATCAGTCACGCTTGAGTACCTGCGAGGTGAGAGAGAAATTGAAGTGCCTGAAACTCGCCGATCGAGTAATAAGGGGGCGCTTAAAATTCGCGGTGGGAAAGTATTTAATATAAAAAACTTAAATTTGGATATTCCGCTTGGAAAACTCATTACCATTACTGGTGTTTCTGGCTCTGGAAAGTCCACTCTCCTTTATGAGGTTTTGAATAAGAATCTGCGTGCGCGTTTTGACAGACGGTATCGAAGTAGTCAAACTTTCAACTGTAAAAGTTTTGCCGGAACTGAGTACTTAAACCGTGCGATTTTAATTGATCAGTCACCGATTGGGCGCACACCACGGTCAAATCCTGCAACGTACACCGGTACATTTACATTTATTCGCGAACTTTTTGCGTCAACTGAAGAAGCGCGTGCACGCGGATGGAAACCAAGCAGGTTCTCTTTCAATGTGAAGGATGGAGGTCGCTGCGAAGCATGTCAAGGAAATGGGCTGGTTGCCGTTGAGATGCATTTTTTGCCTACGGTGTATGTGACGTGTGATATATGCGGAGGAAAAAGATTCATGAAGGAGACGCTTGAGGTTACATACAAAAAGAAGAATATTTACCAAGTGCTTCGTATGACCGTTGAGGAGGCGCTCAAGTTTTTTGAGGATATTCCGGCAATATATGATCGATTGAAAACACTTGATGATGTCGGGCTTGGATACCTTGAGCTTGGTCAGTCTGCAACAACTCTTTCAGGAGGAGAGGCACAGAGGGTTAAGATTGCTTCAGAACTCTATCGGCCGCATCTACAAAAAACAATTTATCTTCTCGACGAGCCGACAGTGGGACTTCACTACGAAGATGTAAAGAAGCTTATTGAGATATTAGAAAAATTAATAGAGCAGGGTAATACCGTGGTTGTGATTGAGCACAATATGGATATCATCAAGAGCTCTGACCATATCGTTGACATAGGTCCCGAAGGTGGTGAACATGGAGGTATGATAGTTGCAAAGGGAACGCCTGAAGACGTGTCACAAGTCAAAACATCTTATACAGGGAAATATTTGAAGAAGGTGTTGCGGTAGCACATTGTGAACACTTCTGCTAAAATTAGTTTTTAGAAGAAACTAATTATCAGATTCAGAAAAAGGAGGGCAAAATGCCGCTAGATCTACCAAGCCCCTGTGTGCGTAAAGCGGCTCGTGCCATGCTCTATCAGTGTGACATGAGTACCGGTGCTGTCGAAGCGCTTCACGAGGGACTTAACTGCGTCAAAACAGTTCGAGATCTTCTCTATGTCTGCAATATGCGCAACTCGTTGTTACCAGTTGGAATGAAATCGGAAGATCTTTCCGAAGATATGCAAACACTCCTGATGGAAGCCGATGGTCGGATTCTAAAATTAGTCAAAGTAGACTTTAGCGAGTCTTTCTCACCCGATGAATGGCGAAATCTTAGAGATAAACTTGCACCGGGCACGGAACCTTTTCGGTTCGTAACGGAAAAGGTCGCAAGTCTCTGATAACTACTCGCTTCGCTACATTTAGCGAAGCGAGTAAATCTTTTCATATGAAAGCAAATGACTTGAAACAAATTAAACTTCCAGATAAGTCCGGCGTGTACTTTTTTATAGGGCTCAATGGCAAAGTTCTCTATATAGGAAAAGCAACTTCTCTACGTAGTCGTGTGCGTAGCTATTTCAATACGGATGTAGCAAAAACTCGTGGATCGCTAATAAAACAAATGACAAATCTTGCGTACTCGCTTGATTACATGGAAACTGACTCGGTTCTTGAGGCGCTCATTCTCGAAGCAAATCTCATTAAAAAACATAAACCACGTTTTAATACGAGAGAAAAGGATGACAAGAGTTTTAACTACGTTGTGATTACTGACGAGGAATACCCGCGAGTGCTTGTAACGCGCGGACGTGAACTTGGTAAACAGTTTGAACATGTAAAGGTTAAATATCTTTTTGGACCGTTTCCGCACGGAGGAGTTTTCAAGGATGCACTAAGAATTATACGAAAAATTTTCCCTTTTTATGATACGAAAGCTCCGGTCACTTCATCTAAGTCCAAAGTACAGTTGGGAAAAATTCTGTTTAATCAACAGATTGGAATATATCCGAAAAACATAACACGCGAAGAATACGCCAGACTAATACATCATTTGAAGCTATTTTTTGAGGGGCGGAAAAAAGATCTTATAAAAAGTTTAGAGCAGGAGATGAAAAGTTATGCATCTCGTAAAGAGTTTGAAAAGGCGGAAACCGTGAAAAGGCGGATTTTTGCTCTCAAACATATTCAGGACGTTGCACTCATAAAAAAGGAACTCAAAGAGCCTATGCAAAATGAGGGACAAAGAAAGATATTTCGTATTGAAGCATATGATGTGGCTCATACGGGAGGTACGGATATGGTTGGTGCAATGGTTGTATCTGAAAATGGCACATTAAAGCCCGATCTGTATCGTAAATTTAAAATACGAAGTGTAACAAAGTCGGATGATACGGCATCGCTCAAGGAGCTCCTTGAGCGACGCCTAACACACGCTGAGTGGCAATACCCATCTCTTATTGTTGTAGATGGGGGAATGGCTCAGCAAAATGTTGCCGAGAAGGTGCTTGAAGAAAATGGATATGCTATTCCGACTGTCGCTGTTGTTAAAGGCGTGGGGCACAAACCGAGGCGAATTTTAGGTAATCGAGTTATTGTACATAGGCATGAAAGCATAATTCTTAAAGCAAACGCAGAAGCTCACCGTTTTTCTCTTTCATATCACCGATCTTTGCGAGAAAAGCTTTGATCATTTGCTATACTTAACTGTAATGACACGGACAAAAGTCGGAGTCCTTAGAGGCGGACCAAATACGGAATTTGAAGTATCTCTTGAAACCGGAAAGAGTGTACTTGAGAACATGCCTTCAGATAGGTACGAGGGACTCGATATTTTTATAGATAGGGAAGGAGAATGGCATGTGCGTGGTAAACCCGTAAAGCCAGTTGATGCATTACGCGGAGTAGATGTTGTGTTTAATGCCATGCATGGTCCATATGGAGAGGATGGAATCGTGCAGAAACTTCTGGACAAATTCAATATTCCATATAATGGATCAGGCGCTCTTGCTTCTGCTGTGAGTATGAACAAGCTTCTTGCTAAACAGCGCGCGGAGGCAATTGGAATGCAGACACCACAGTATGTCATTCTTGAAGTTAGTCCAAATCTTGAGCAGACACTTTCAGATATTTTTAGAACATTTCCACAGCCGACAGTAGTAAAGCCTATTTCTTGTGGCTCTTCAGTTGGAGTTACCATTGCGCATGGATATAAGAATTTGATTCAGGGTGTGGAGCGTGCGTTTGAGCATTGCCCAAAGGTTATAGTTGAGGAATATATACCGGGGAGAGAGGCAACCGTGGGTGTCATTGAAGACTTTCGAGATCAGGAAATATATGCGCTTCCACCAATTGAAATTATTCCTCCAACAAATAAAGATTTTTTTGATTATGATGCTAAGTACGGAGGTGAATCGCAGGAAATTTGTCCGGGTAATTTTGATAAAGAAGTAACAGGTCAGCTTGAAAATCTTGCTCGGGAAATTCATAAACACCTTGATCTTAGGCATTACTCACGGTCGGATTTCAGAATTTCCCCGAAAGGCATTTATTTCCTTGAAGTGAATACACTTCCGGGATTGACGGAAGGATCACTTTTGCCAAAAGCTGTTTCAGCGGTCGGATCAAGTCAGTCTGAATTTATAGACCACGTCATCTCTCTTGCCCTCACACCAACCAGAACGTAGTTTTTTGTCGCAATAGTGACTGAGAGACTTTATGTTGTTGCTACTGATGGTATAATAAATTCATGCTGAAGAAACATCAGGGGACTGTTGGAGTGTTGCGTGTAGCGCACGCTTATCAGTTGTTAGAGTATAATGTCCTACTTCCATTTGGTGATTCACAAAAATATGATCTTGTTATTGAAAAAGGTGGTGAATTGAAAAGGGTTCAGGTGAAAACGGCGACTGAGAAAAATGGAGTAGTGTATGCGGATACAAGGGTTATAGGTCACAACCTAAAGGGTGTTAATATTTATCACCCGACGAAAGAAGATTTTGACATTCTTGCTGTTGTTGAAATGGAAACTCAAAATGTGTATGCTATACCCTTTGATGGGAATAGAAAACAATTTCATTTCCGAACAAAAAAGACCAAGAATAACCAGCAAAAAAATGTTAGGCTAGCAAGTGAATACCTATTATTGGGCCCGTAGCTCAGTTGGCTAGAGCACCGGTTTTGCACTCCGGAGGTCGCAGGTTCGATTCCTGTCGGGTCCACAACAAAAGAAAGAACTCGCACAAAGCGAGTTCTTTCTTTTGAGCACAGGAGTCACATATAGCGGGCATGACTCCTCCTGATTGAAGCACGCCATCTTTTTCCTTATTGCATTCGGTGCAAGTGAAAGTTATATGTACAGCCATAATTTTCTCACCTTCGGTTATGTGTTACGTCTGTGCGTAATATACACACAATGTCTAAATGGAGCAATTGTGCCAGTTTAAATTGGATTCAGATGTACTGGGCTAGTATATATGCAAATTTTCCCATTATGGTAGTATTGCCACATATGGAAGAAAACATAATTGGGTACTGCGTGAAGTGCAAGGAGAAGCGTGAGATGAAGGACGTAGAGAAGACCGAAATCAAGCCCGGTCGTCCTGCGGCCAAGGGTACGTGCACTACATGCGGAACAGGGATGTATAAGATACTCCCAAAGAGCGAGGCTTAAGCTTTTTAGACAAATAAAACAAACACCTCATATGGTTCCATATGAGGTGTTTGTTATGGACTGATTTGAATAGAAGGACCTGATTTTGTAGGGGTTGATTCGAAATTGTATGTTTGCCCTATATATATACCTAAAGCAAACACCCCAACAAGGATTATAATCTGTACTGCGAACCGTCCAATCATGGTCTTATAATATAGCAGTGTGCTTATACGTCAAAGAGTGCCTATTTATCCACTTTGCACAATGCGAATGCCTACGTATTGTATTGGTAGGTCCTTTTTAGCGTGAGGTATATTATGGTCGTGGTAGAAGCACTTGCGGAGTTCCTTTCCATGATTGTAGGAAAAATATCTGTATGGTTCCTTGTCGCTATCCTAGCGGGTTGTGGTCTATTTCTTCTATTTCGTGTTGCCAAAGCTAAGGAGAGAGGAGAAAAGAAGAAGGGGTGAATATAAGCACAAGCAAACTCGTAAAAAAGATTCGGAAAGCACTCAGCCGCCCTAGGGCGGCTTTTTGTTGTGCACGATCTGTTGAATCTTTACGCGTGACCGCGTAAAGATTCAACTATACATGTGTCTAGGCGTCAAAGATTATGGTTATACACTTTGTATAACACCGCTATTCAAGTATTCTACAATAAGTAGATCTTCAACTGTTTGAGGTGTGTAATGGCCTTTTGGATTGGATATCCCGCGCTCGTTGCCATTATGGTGGTTTTATTTTTTCTGTCTGGTTTAGGTAAACGACAGCGACCAGTTAAAAAATGGGAAAAACTTGAATGGGACCATATGGTAAAAACTACCCTTGGAACCGGGCTTGTCCTAGTCTGTGTCATTCCAGTTATTGCTGGAATAAACGAGCTCATAAAACTATGGTCGTCGTGAGACGGCCTTTCTGTTTCCTATAAAAAACCACCCGGATTACCGGGTGGGTGGAACACCGGAGTCGAATCTGTGCAGGGATATACCAACTCCGACTCCGGTGCCGCGGCCGTTGTAGGAGGAAACCATTAACAACCACGCCACAAGTATACTATTTGCTCATGCAAGTGCATATGCTAAACTGATGTCGCTAATGGAGGAGGGTATACACATAGCGTTATCTGCCGAGAAGATTACCGAAGTATTCGGTATTCCGATCACAAACACCCTCATTACGAGCTGGATCGTGATGGGGATTCTTGCTGTTATTGCAGTTATTTTAGGGCGAAATCTTGCAATGGTTCCAAATAAATTTCAACTTCTGTTTGAAACCGGATTTGGTTTCATTCTTAACTACATGGAAGAGACTCTTGAAAGCCGAAAGCTTGCAATCAAATTCTTTCCGCTTATCATGACGCTGTTCTTATTTATTTTTGCTGCAAATGTGCTTGAGTTTACACCGGGAATTGGAAGCATCGGCTTATATCATGAAGGGGAGTTTACGCCGCTTCTTAGGTCAGTAAATACCGATCTTAATGTCACTTTAGCTCTAACACTTATCTCATTTTTTGTTATTGAGTTTGCTGGAGTTGCGGCATTGGGGTTCTTGAAATACGCAAAAAGATTTGTTAATGTACGGTCAGTTCTTGGTTTTTTCATTGGTCTTATAGAGCTTGTAAGTGAAATTGCACGCCTCATCTCATTCTCCTTCCGACTATTTGGAAACATTTTTGCCGGGGAGGTACTTATTTTGGTGGCGGCTTTTTTTGTGCCACTTTTTATACCGGTACCACTCATGCTTTTTGAGGTCTTTGTAGGGTTTATACAGGCCGCAATCTTTGCGCTTTTGACGCTATTTTTCATAAAGATTGCGGTAACCGACACCCACTGATTATTAGTTATATAAAGAACACACATGGATATTGAAGCAGTAAAAACACTTGGTATGGCAATAGCCGCAGGGCTTGGCGTAATTGGCCCCGGTATTGGTATTGGCATTGTTGTAGGAAAAGCGCTTGAAGCTATGGGTCGTAACCCAGAAGCCTCCGGCAAGATTCAGGCAACTATGTTTATTGGTATTGCATTTACGGAGGCGCTTGCCATCTTCGCACTTGTGATTGCCTTTATTGTTAAGTTTACCTAGGCATCACCAATGGAAGAAATCTTTTCTGTATTTGGCGTTGACTGGAGACTGTTAGTTATTCAGACGATTAATTTCGGAGTATTGCTGGCGGTGCTTTGGTATTTTTTGTATCGGCCGGTTGTGCGCCTCCTTGAAGAGCGTCGAAAAAAAATTGAACAAGGGGTAAAAGATTCGGAAGAGGCAGCGCTTGAACGCGCGTCTGTTCAGGACGAGCGTATAAAAACAATTACCAAAGCAACACAGGAAGCTGAACAAATTGTTTCTGGAGCCCGAGAACACGGTAAAGAGCAAGGAAGCGAACTTATTAAAAATGCAGAGCAGAAAAGTGACCAAATACTAAACGATGCGCGAGCACGCGGAGAAGAGGAGCGAAAGCAGGCGCTTTCAAAAAGTGAAGAGGAGATAGCTCGCATGGCTGTATTATCTGCAGAAAAGATTCTTCGACAAAACTCAG
>CAJXDB010000002.1 GCA_913052285.1 uncultured bacterium
AGGGTTAAATAACAGTGAATGTGGTATGTTCACGCTAAGTGCTCGGTTTAAGATTTACTAATCTCGTTATACTCGATAACCAAATCTAAGATGCCTAAATCAAAACAACCAAAGAAACAAATGGGTGGAGAGATAGACGACGCAATTAAGCAAATAAAAACAAAGTTTGGTGAAGAATCAATAATGAAACTTGGAGAGAAGCCAAAAGTTTCTATTGACGCTGTACCCACAGGATCAATTGGACTTGATCATGCACTTGGCATAGGAGGCCTTCCACGTGGGAGGATCATTGAAATTTTTGGCCCGGAATCATCTGGAAAAACAACTCTTGCACTTCACGTAATTGCAGAAGCACAAAAGAAAGGAGGAATTGCCGCATTTATTGACGCTGAACATGCAATGGACCCAGAGTACGCAAACAAGCTTGGTGTTAAAGTGAAAGAGCTTCTTATTTCACAGCCTGATACCGGAGAGCAGGCACTTGAAATTACAGAAAGCCTAGTCCGTTCTGGAAAAATTGATGTAATCGTTATCGACTCTGTTGCAGCTCTCACACCTCAAGATGAAATTGAAGGAGATATGGGAGCACACCATGTTGGAAAACAAGCACGCCTCATGAGTCAGGCGCTTAGAAAGTTGACGAGCATTGTCGCCCGCTCGAAAACAGTTGTTATTTTCATAAACCAAATCAGAATGCAGATAGGAGTTATGTTTGGAAACCCTGAAACAACTCCGGGAGGAAAAGCGCTCAAGTTCTATACATCAGTTCGACTTGATATACGACGTATTGCACAAATTAAGAAAGGAGACGAAGTTGTCGGCGGGCGCGTACGAGTTAAAGTAGTCAAGAACAAGGTTGCCGCACCGTTTAAATTGACTGAATTTGACCTTCTCTATAATGAAGGCATTTCTCGCGAGGGAGAACTTCTTGCGCTCGGGGAACGGCTTGATATTATTGCAAAATCAGGTGCATCATATAGCTTTGGTGAACACAAACTCGGTCGCGGCTATGACGCTTCCCGCACATATCTCAAAGACAATAAGAAAATATCATCGGAGCTTATTAAAGAGATACGCGCAAAGCTCGTATAACAAAAAACCGCTGAAGTACTTCAGCGGTTTTTTGTGTAGTGTTGTTGTTATACTCGAGCAAGCGGAAGAGAAAAGGCTCGAACAAAGTCACGGACCAGCCAAAGTCCGACTGCGGCAACAGCAACAACAAGAAGTTGTACTAATACTTCAGTTCCTGTAAATGCCGAGAATGTGAACGAAAAGAACACAGATATATCAGCAATACTTGGCATATTTTCAAGTACATTCGTAACAGAAATAAGTGAAGCCATTGCAAATGCCGCACCAAATAACACAAAACTCTTAAGTGTAATAGGATTTATAAGCGTTCGAAGCATATAAATCATATAAACACGCCTCATTATTCGTTTATTAAGATTTACATTAGACATATTATGTAGATATAGTTTCTGCAATTTTTCTAAACTCCTTTTTCGCCCTATGTATTCGAGTCTTAACAGCACTTACCGAAGAATTCTCAGCTTTTGCAATATCTTTCTGCGGCAATCCCTCTACAAAATGCATGTGAAGAGCTCTTGCTAAGTGGTCTGGCATCCTCGAAAATACAGACACCAAATAGTCAGAGACTTCTTGTTTTTCAAAGCTGCGACTATCAACATCGGGCAGCATCTCATAAAACTCCGGATCAAGCTCTGCGGTTGCACCAGCACGCCTTTTCAAACGCTGATAGTGTGTAAAAGATGTGTTCAAAAGGATCTTATACCCCCACGACTTAAATGACGCTCCTTCCTGCTTCTCAAAACGCGCTGCATTTAAGTAGATTTTAGCAAAAGTCTCCTGAACTATGTCCTCTGCCTCTTCTTTTCCACGGACAACTGTTAGCGACTTGCGTAAAAAAGCGGCCTGATATCTCTCAAGCAACACCTCAAATACGCCCGGTTTTTTAACGGAAAGCGCAAGCAATTCTTCGTCGGTTTTCTCCGACAACGAATCTTCTAGGCTGTTATCGTCTGAGAGATACATATTCTGTGCGCTTGCACTCTACACTGCCCTCCTCTTACTTGCAACACGGAAAGAAAGCCGTAGGTTACGTGCAAAATTATTTTGAAACGTATGGCAAAAGAGCCATAAAACGCGCACGTTTTACAGCATTCGCAAGTTTACGCTGATGGCGCGCAGAGAGTCCTGTCTTTTTCCTAGACAATAGCCGCGAATGTGGATTAAGAAATTTCTTTAGAACCTCGACATCTTTATAGTCGACGTGTTTTAGATCATGTGTGCGTGTTGTTTCTTTCATATAAATATATTCGTACTAAAATGGTATATCATCTGGGTTTATTTCCTCGCTTGGATACTCTGCTGTTTCGGTATTTGAATTTTTCTCAGTTGCCTCTTTGGGTGCCTGAC
Organism: uncultured bacterium; assembly: GCA_913052285.1. GTDB lineage: Bacteria > Patescibacteriota > Minisyncoccia > Phycocordibacterales > CAJXDB01 > CAJXDB01. Next base: position 2,440 of record CAJXDB010000002.1, read on the forward strand.
CTCCTCCACCTGCTCGTGGACCAAACTGTACGCGGTCGGCAACAATTTCTGTTCTGTATTTCTTTACACCATCCGATTCCCAACTACGTGTCTGAAGACGTCCTTCAACTAAGGCCGAACTTCCTTTTTTTAGATACTGTGCAACATTTTCTCCCTGCCTTCCGAAAACAACAATGTTGTGAAATTCGGTATTTTCTTGCTGTTGTCCTTCTTGATTCTTCCACACTCGATTGGTTGCAATACTAAATGTTGCAACATGCGTACCAGAAGGAAGCGACCGTAGTTCAGGATCACGTGTTAGATTTCCAAATACGAGTGCTTTATTTAAGTACATGCTGTTACTCTACCACCAATTCCTCAATTGTTCTATCAAGCTCTTCCTCGGAAATAGTAGGAGTTTCTTTTTCACGACGACCGGAAGAAGCTCCACCACGCATACCAATACTTGGACGTGCAGAGTACGTTCGTTTAATAGGGTGCATAGTCTCTCGACTGGTTTTGACAATGATATATCTAAGCATTTCTTTCACAGAGTCAAGCTCTGTTTTAAATGCAGATACTTTCAAAGCTTCAGTTTCAAATTTAATCCATCCGAAATAAGCGTCATCGAAAACATGTTTTTCTCTTCCAATCTGTTTGGAAATAGCGTATGCGAGAGGTGTTTTTCGTGGAAGCTCTTCAGAAATAAACACACCACCATTCTTTTCTATAATTCCTTTTATGTCACTTACATGCGTAGGGATATCTTCTTCTGTAATAGAAGAGAGAAGGTGGTATCCAAGCTCGTACACCGTTTTTTCAGAGTCATCTTCCTGCGATTCTTCGTCTGAAGACTCCTCAACATTATTACTCATATCGTCAGCCATGGGTCATAGCCTACCATAGAACATATGGAACGCAAATCTAGAAAGCAAACATATGCTTAGTATTTTGCACCAATTGCTCACGCACGTGTTCATATTCTTCTCCACGTATATCGGAAATTTTTTTAACAACTTCCGTAACATATCTGGGCTCATTTCGCTTACCACGGTAAGGCACAGGTGCAACGTATGGAGCGTCTGTTTCAGACATAATCATATCAAGTGGAGCATTCATAATTGTCTCATTATATGTTTCTGCAAAGGTTATAACGCCGGTAAATGACAGAGTAAAACCTATATCAAGAAAAAGTTTTGCTTCCTCCCATGTCCCTGCAAAGAAGTGTACGTTTCCACCAACCTTGGCTGTACTTTTTACAATCTCATACGCATCACTATATGCATTCCCGCCTGCGCCAAGACTTCGGATGGCAGGCCTTATATGAAGCATGAGTGGCTTATTAACTTCATTTGCAAGTGTAATTTGTTTTTCAAATGTTTCTTTCTGTTTCTTTTTAGAATCTTCACCGAGACGGTAGTAGTCAAGTCCACATTCTCCAATTGCAACCACAGACTTCTTTTCCGCAAGAGTTTCGTAGTAATCAAAATCAAATATTTCTCCGCGTGCAGTAAACTCTTCTCCGTGACCACCAAGTTCTTTCTTGTCGTGAAAAGACTTGTCAGTATGAATAGGATGAAGCCCTACTGTAGCAAAAACTCCACTGTGTTTTTCTGAAAGCTCTACAGCACTTTGAGATGTGTCGCGCTGTGTGCCAACATTTATCATCCACACGCCGCTGTCCTGCGAGCGCGTAATAACTTCATCCCTGTCTTCATCAAATGCAGAAAAGTTTACATGTGAATGTATGTCAACAAATTTAGGACTCATTGTTCTAATCGAGGAAATAATGAGTCAGGCATCTTATTTTCTTTCGTAGCTTTGATTATCTTTTCTGCTGTTTCTGGCATAAACGGTTTAAGCATTACCCCAATAGAATGTAGAGATACGACAAGCTCCGAGATTATTTCCTTGGCCTTGCCTTCATCTTTCTTAACAAGCTCAAAAGGTTTGCTCTCTTGAATCTTCTGATCTAATTTTGAAATTTGCTCCCAGATATAGTCTGCAGATTTATTGAACTCATACTGATCAATAAACTCCGACAACCTTCCTTCGTCTTTAGATTCTAGGTCAACTTTACCTATATGAGCCTCTGCCATCTTCATAGTTCGTGCCACAAGATTACCTAGCCCATTGGCAAGGTGTGCATTATACGACTCGTGAAATTTCTCCGGAGTTACATCACTGTCTTCAAAAGGGTGCACGTGACGTGCAAGGTAATACCGAACCGCATCAGTACCATACTTCTCAATAAGCACAGACGGATCAATCACATTACCAATACTCTTACTCATTTTTTGCCCACCACTTGTAATAAATCCGTGAATAACAATCTGTTTTGACGGCGTAAGCCCCGCTGAAAGAAGCATCGCCTGCCACATAGCGGCCTGCTGTCTAATTTGATCTTTTCCGGCAAACTGCACAACCGGCCAAAACTTTGCAAACTTCTCCTCGTCCTTTGGCCAACCAAGTGTTGAAATATAGTTTATAAGCGCATCAAACCATACATACATAACATGATCTTCATCGCCAGGAACAGGGATTCCCCACGGCACTCGTTTTTTAAGACGAGACACGCTGAAGTCTTCTAGACCCCGCTCAACAAATGTCTTTATTTCATTAAAGCGAAAGTCTGGAATTACAAAGCCAGGATGAGCTTCATACAGACGCAAAAGATCATCGCCATACTTTGAAAATCTAAAAAAGTAATTCTCCTCCTCAATTACTACAAGCTCCTGATTAGGATGATTTGGACATTTTCCATCTACCAAATCTCTTTCAGTAACAAAAAGCTCGTCGCCTACACAGTAGAGTCCTTTATATGTTTTTTTGTAAATATCACCGCGCTCGTGACACCTCTTCCAGAATTCCTGTGCCGCCTCTTTATGTGACGGGCTGGTTGTGCGAATAAAGTTGTCGTAGCTTAGATTGAGCGACTTTTTAAGAGCATCGAACTTGGAAGCATATTCATCCACATACGCTTGAGGGTCCTTATTCTCTTCTTGTGCACGATCCCAAATTTTTGTACCGTGCTCATCCGTACCGGTACTAAAAAAGACGTCGTCCCCTAACAGACGTCTGTGACGGGCAATTATGTCAGCATAGACAAGCTCGAGTGCAAAGCCGATATGAGGAACATCATTTACGTACGGGAGTGTTGTTGTGATATAGAATGCCTCTTTCATGAGACACTACTCTATACCCTGCTGTTCTTTTTTAGCAAGCTCTTCTTTTTCTTTTCTAATGTCACTTACAAGTTCCTGGACCACTGCGGCAACAGGAACCGACAAGATAATACCTAGGAAACCTGCGAGTTTGGCACCAACAAGAAGCGCAAGTATCACCAGAAGCGGTGGAACACCTACCACCTTTTTAACCACCAGAGGGTAAATCAGATGGTTTTCAAACTGCTGGATAATCACATATAAACCTATAACAAGAAAACCTATTGTTACACCACCATCTACAAACGAGATGGCTACAGCAGGAACTGCGGCAAGAATAGGGCCAAATACCGGAATGAGCTCGAACATAGCGGCGATAATAGCGAGCAGAAGCGCATACTTTACACCAAGAACCGTAAGACCGAGGTAAACCAAAACTCCCACAATAAGTGCAAGAATTAATTGTCCCTGCATCCATCGTCCTATTTTTTCCTGTGAACGCTTCCATAAATCAAGCACGTATCCTTCATGACGACGCGGAGTAACGACTCGAATAAAATTCTCAACACCGGTTTTCTGCATACCAAAATAGAATGCAAATACAGTTATAAATACAAATGAGAAAATTCCACCAAATACAGTGCTTATTGTACTCAAAACATTCCCAGAAAAACTCGATAGTGTCGCCTGAAGATCAGAAACTAACTGCGATAAAGAGAACGCCTGTGTTTGAGATATTAGAAATGTACCGTTTCCTATACCGGGAGAAGAGCTTACCGACTCAACATATTCAGGAAGACTTGAAAGAAAACCTATAAGCTCAGATAGAACCGGTGGAACAAAGAAATAAAATACTATGAACAAAAATCCTATAATAAGGGCATACATCAACAGAACCGATGCAACTCGTGGTATCTTGTGGGCTGTGAGCCATCTAACTGGCGGCTCAAGAGCGGCGGCAATAACAATTGCAGTAAGCAGGATAAGGACTAGTTCCTGTAAGAAGTACAGAAGCCATACAAGAAGTAGAAGAAGTATGGCAATTATTACCGTTTTCGGACTTATAGTGACCGTTATGTTCTTTAGATCCATGCGGTTATGATAGCACCTTACCTTTTCTTTTCCAACGAAAGTGCGCCTAGAAGTTCATCTACTGCTACACGCTCCTGTTTTCCAGTATCTCGATCACGAACTGTGACTGTATTATCTTCAAGGGTTTCAAAATCAACAGTGACACAGTATGGCGTTCCAATCTCATCCTGTCGTCGATACCTCTTTCCAATATTTCCGTGATCATCCCACATACTGTCTGGAATGTCTTTTTTAATGTTCTTATAAATACCGCGTGCTTTCTCAACGAGTTCAGGTTTATTACGCAAGAGCGGAAAAACTGCAACTTTTATCGGCGCTATGTTTGGTGAAAAGCGCAGTACTACGCGCTTTTCACCATTCATTTCGTCTTCTTCGTATGCATCTGCAAGTAACATAAGGAAAGTTCGATCCAAACCTGCAGACGTTTCAACCACATTTGGAACATAACGATCATTTGTTTTCTCATCTAGAACAGAAAGGTCAACCCCAGAAAACTTTTGATGTTGGCGCAAGTCATAATCACCACGGTTATGAATACCTTCAAGTTCATCCCACCCAAAAGGATATTCATATTCAATATCCCATGCATCTTTTGCATAAAATACTAGATTTTCATGCTGGTTAAAACGCAATTTCTTTTGTGAAATCCCAAGCCCTATATAATATTCCATGCGTTCCTTCTTCCACATCTCATAAGCTTCTTTAGCATCTTGAGGACGAACAAAGTATTGCATTTCCATCTGCTCAAACTCTCTTTTACGAAACAGAAACTGGCGCGGGCTGATTTCATTTCGAAAAACTTTTCCGACTTGAGCAATACCAAATGGGACAGAATAGAAACCGGTATCAAGTACGTTCTTAAAGTTAATAAAAATTCCCTGTGCAGTCTCGCCACGCAGATACACATGCTCATCATTCTCATCAAACGAACCTAGTGTAGAAGTAGCCAACAGACTTTTTTGAACGACTTTTCCAAATTTCTTTTTTCCGCATACAGAACACTTGAGTTTGTCTCTATGTTTATCAAAAAGTTCATTTAACTCATCCTCTGTCATTCTTTCATCTGCGTTGACTTCAATGTCCTTTAAAAGATGGTCTGCACGAAGTTTACTGTGACAAGAGTCACACACAACCAAAGGATCATTAAATCCAGATACATGACCACTCGCCTCCCACACCCGCGGAGCAGTAAAGATACTTGAATCAAGAAGAGCTATGTTCTCATGCATCTGCATGGATCTTAACCATGCATCCACAATATTTCTGCGAAGCACAACTCCAAGTGGACCGAAGTCATATGTACCTGCAAATCCGCCGTAAATCTCTGAACCCTGATACACAAAACCTCTACGCTTTGCAAGAGATACTATTTTTGAAAGTTTGTCTTCAGAACTTTTTTCCATTTTAAATAATATTTTGTTACTTAACTTGTTACTTAACAAGTTAAGTAACACTTTTCACACAACAAATCGTACATGGTGCCTTCCTATTACTCAACCACTGTATCATGACCACTTGGTGCCCCTGTATCGGTGGAAAGTCTGGTTGAAAGAGGTTTTCTACTGCTTCCTACTATAGTTTTGGTAAATGCATCGAATCCTGACAAATCCTGCTCACCCACAATAACAGGTCGAGATCCTATCTGACTTATACTTGGCAAAATACCTACCTGAAACGCCACCTCTTTAGTTGCAAGACCCAAGTTTGAACCCGCAGGCAAGTCACCAATGTCCCACGTAACAATACCGCCAACAGGATTAAATGAAACGTCTTCACTTCCCGGAATCACTACACCTTTCCACGAAACGTACGACGGAAGAGTTGAAGTTATTTTTGCATCAGTAACACGATTCGATGAATTGGTAGCTGTCCATATAATAGTGTACGTTGTTTCTTGCTCTGCTTTAGGTGGAAGTGGTCCGACATTAGTAAAAGGTCCTGCAAAATATACAGCACGAGATGTTAGCACCAAGTCTGTGGCAACGCGCACAGAGCGTGTTGCGGTTGACTCTACACGTTCCGGAACTCCAGTGTCCGACAACCGCCGTCCTCCTACACTGACGTCAAGAGTAATGTTTGGATTATTTAGCACTACACCTGAAGAAAGTCCAAAAGGTGCAAATGCAAAGGCCACTCTTCCAGTCTCTCCCGGTTCAATAGAAGAAAGTGCGGAGTCTGTCTCCCTGTTCCAGATAACAGTATTATCCACGGATCTATAGAATCCTCGGTCAACTGTGACCGATGACTTATCAAGTGCAGCCCCAGAAAGTCTAACTTCAATTTCTCCATCAAATACACGCGTAGGTAAATTATTAGTCCATGCAATGTCTGCACGTACAGTCTTACCTCCAGCAGATACTATTTCAGGTGTCTGCACTCCATTAAGTGCCACTTCAACTCCTATAAATGGACGCTTTACAACAACATGTGTTTCTACAGTTCCGAATGCCGCTGCAAGTTTTCGCTCATTACGCTCACTTTGTATACCGCTTAAGAAACGAAATGTTCGCTCTTCATTATCCTGCCCAACTAGGGCTCCTGTTATGGTAAACGTCTTCTCTCCACCCGGTGGTAAATCTCCAAGCTCCCAAATGCTGGTATCAAATGACGGCTCCGGCGAGGAACTTTCAAATTCAAATCCAAAAGGATACTCTGCTTTTAAGAGTACATCTTCAATTACGGTATCGGAGTTTGATGAAACCGTTACTTTAAATTCCATATCTTGGCCGGAGACCACCTCCTCAAGAGACCGCACCGACACTATTATAGGGGCGGATGAGAGTGTTATCTGATAGGTCTCCTCTTTGAAAAAAATTGCATTTGATCCTTGAACCCTATATTCAACCGCAATCACAATAGGAAGCTCGGTATCTTCTTCTCCAAATAGAATCGCTCTAACCGTCTTCTTTACGACTTCTCCAGGTTTTAATGTGCCAATCGATTCGCGATGACGAGGAAGCTCTGTATTCAAGTCCCCAGCGGCACGTGTTCCATCAGGATACTCAACTAAAAGGTCAGCAAGCTCTATAGGAACGGTGTTTTGATTTGTTATTGAAATTTGAAGAGACACTTCATCACCTCCCCCAATAGAAACAGGCCCCTCAACTTGAATGTCAATATTTTCTGCCGATACAACGTTTGAACCGCCAAAAAAGAGATACGCAGATATCGCAAGCGATCCTATAAAAAACAGAGACGCAATAATTAGAAGAAGTTTTAATGTTGATGTGCGTTTTTTCTGTGGCATAGAAGGCTCTTCAGTCGGAGTTTTTCCTCTCCAATGTTGTTGTACCCCGTAGAATTTTTCACGAAGCGTACGCCGAGTTCTTTGCGGTACATTAGATTCATCTCTGGAATAAAGCTTTGTCTTAAGCTCATCAATACTGCCGGTATCTTCGTCCATATGAGACATTATAGCACGCTAAAGGTGGCTCTCGGCGATTGAGTTTCCAATAAGTACCTCGAGTTTGTCTCGTTCACCTTCTGCACATGTAAGTGCCTTTTTTGTAATTTCAGTACTTTCAAGAATAGGTTCAAGGCTCGACGAAGATGGGAGGTATCCAAGTGAGAACAGAATACGAAGTGCCACAATATTTTCTACATCTCGAAGCTCTTCCTGTGAAGCTTTTTCTAAAAGATACTCTACTCCATGCGAAAAAGAAGAAAATAAATAGTCATTTCTACCCTCGCCATGCACCAGTCGTTTTAAAAGCCATATTATGCGTGCAAGTGTATTTAGTTTTTCCGGACTCCCCTTAAGTTTTATGTATAAATTGTCATATGAAACGGCACCGGTCAGTCGAAAAACCTCGCGACCGCGAACAAGAGCAATCCTTGCCCGCGAAAAGTCCTGCATATGGTAGCGCAATTTTGATTTTTCTTTTCTTATACTTCGTGCAACAGCGCGCACAAGTCCGAGTTCGCGCGTAAAAAGTTCGCAATAGCGATTTGCCTCACTAATATCCCTTCCGCCGATGACAAATCCGTCAGTTTGGTAAACGTGATGAGCCATATTACGATTTAATACCAAGTACAACCGATGAACTTTCTGAAAGAGAAACTGGTTCACCGTCTACGCTAGAAAATGTAATGGAAGAAAGTGATGCTGTGTGTTTTATAGCACCCTTCCACTTGTCGATAAGCTCCTGTGTTTCAGGGTCTGCTTGAATGGTAAGTGCAACCTGATCGTGTGGAGAAAATTCTTGCTTCTTTCGCATGTCCTGAATGTGTCGAATAAGTTCACGCACGGCTCCTTCATCTCTAAGTTCTTGGGTAAGAGTGGTATCAAGTACAACCTCCTCCGAAATTGAAGGATCAAAAGAAACTTTTTTTACATTTACTTCGTCTTGTATGAGACTTAAGAGTTCTTTGTTCTCCTCAAGAGCCTTGTTTCGACTCTTTACTGTAAGAAGAGCGAGTGGTTGCCGCACCTTTATTCCGGCGCGCGCACGCGCTTGGAGCCCTTGAGAAACAATATTCCGTACCTCATCCATATCAGAAATAAGTTTGGCCCCTGCATCCGTTGCCTTCGAGAAAGAGGGCCAGCTTGTTAGATGCACACTTTCGGAGTCAGTATCTTTTTTTAATGTTTGATAAAGGTGTTCTGCAAAAAACGGCATGAACGGCGCCATTACTTTTGAAAACGACAAAAGTACATATTCAAGTGTTGCAAGTGCGTCGTCTGCCTCCGTACCTTTAAACCTATCCCGCGAACGACGCACGTACCACGTGGAAAGGTCATCAACAAATACTCCGAGAGGGCGCGTGGCGCGATCAAGTTCATACTGCTCAAGTGTAGAAGTAACATCCCTCACAACTGATTCAGCTCGTGCAATAATCCATCGATCAAGCACATGCTCCGAAGAAGTATGTGCCGTCGTATTCTTATTTCTATACAACATATGAAAGGCAAGTACATTTCCGAGACGCACAATAACTTTTTTCATCACCTCATCAACTCCTTTCTCAGAAAAGTTAAGGTCCTCACCCTTAATGACTGGGGATGAGAGAAGATAATAGCGAAGTGCATCAGCGCCGTACCTGTTTACCACATCCATCGGCTCCGGATAGTTCTTGAGACGCTTACTCATCTTGCGCCCGTCTTCTGCAAGCACCATGCCATTTGTAATAACGGCTTTGTACGGTGCTCGCCCAAACAAGGAGACAGAGAGTACAAGCATCGAATAAAACCATCCACGTGTCTGGTCAATACTCTCTGCAATAAAGTCTGCGGGAAATCCTTTTGGTTTTTTAAAGAATCCACCCTTTGGATTAAACTTATCCAAGTGTTCGAACGGGTAGTGATTCGAACCATATGGCATCGAGCCGGACTCAAACCAGCAGTCAAACACTTCGGATACCCTCTTAAGCTTTGAGCCGTCTTTGCCCCTAAGAACAATTGAGTCAATATTGGGACGATGAAGGTCAGCTTGTTCCGCAATAGTGCTAGCTGAATGTGCTTTAAGTTCTTGAGTGGAGCCGACAACTACCGTCTCACCTGTTTCTTCATTTCTCCATACCGGAAGAGGTGCTCCCCAATAGCGTGAGCGCGAAATCGCCCAGTCTGGAGCTTGTTCAATACCTTTTCCGAAACGCCCGTCACGAAACTCGGGAGGAATCCACGTTGTTTTTTTATTCTCGCGGAGAATCGTGTCTCGCACTTGGGTTACTTTCACAAACCACGAGTGAGATGCGTAATTTAATAGTGGCGTGTCACATCGCCAACAGAGTGGATATGAGTGCGTAATCTTTTCTTTCTTAAATAAGAGTCCATTGTGTGCCAAGTGTTTAATAATTTCAATATCAACCGTCTGGTGACCATGTGGTGAGCTTGTCGAACCATCTTTTGGTTTTACCGGAAGTCCGGAGAAATCTTTTACTTCGGGGGCAAACGTGCCATCGCGCTTCACGTGGTGAACAATTGGAATTCCTTTTTCTTGCGCAAGCTCCATGTCCTCCGCACCAAATGCCGGAGCAAGATGCACCGCGCCGGTTCCATCTTCCATTGAAACGTACGGAGCATGATATATTTTCCACGCATGACTCTTTCCGGAAATATCACTGTCTGTATAGTAGTCAAATGGCGGAGTATAATTTTTACCAACAAGTTTTGACCCTGGAAATGTAGAGATAACTTTGTGCGGACCTTCAAGAATATCTAGGCGTTTTTTGGCAAGAATAATTCTCTCTCCCTCGTATTCAACCTCTACATACTCCTCATCTTTATTGACAGCCGCCGCCATATTGCCCGGGAGAGTCCATGGAGTAGTCGTCCATACCAACAGGTATGATCCTTCTTCAAGTTTAAGTTTTACCGTAACAGCAAAGTCAACGATATCTTTGTATCCCTGCGCAACTTCAAAATTTGAGAGTGTCGTCTCACACCTAGGACAGAGATGCATTGACTTGAATCCTTCGTAGATAAGTCCTTTGTCATAGAGAGTCTTAAACACCCACCATACAGACTCGGTGTATGAGGTATCCATGGTCTTGTAGTCATTCTCCATGTCCACCCATCGCCCGAGCCGCGGTACACTCTTCTTCCAGTCATCCGCATAACGAAGAACGCTGTCGTGCGCTCGTTTGTTAAATCTATCTATGCCGTACTCCTCAATATCTTTCTTTGTGCGAAGGTTGAGCTCAGCTTCAACAAGGTTTTCAAGCGGAAGGCCGTGGCAATCCCACCCCCACTTGCGCGGCACGTGGTATCCCTGCATTGTTTTGTAGCGAGGAATAACGTCTTTAATTGTGCCGGGAACAATGTGGCCGTAATGCGGGAGCCCTGTTGCAAACGGCGGCCCATCGTAAAATACAAATTCCCCTTTCGGAGACGGTTTTGCAAGTGACTTTTCAAAGATGTTGTTCTTATTCCAAAACTCAAGAATCTTCTCCTCCAATTCGGCAACACTGCTTTTTTTATTTGTCTCGTCTGCCATGCTACATTTTTTCGGGAGCTTCTATACCTAAAAGCCACAGTCCATTTTTCATAGTTTCAGCAAATGCATCTGTAAGTGCAAGTTTATACGGCGCCTCGGGACTTCCGTCTATAATTTTTTCTTTCGCGTAGTAGCTGTTAAACGACCCTGCAAGCTCTGTGAGAAATGTCGCCACGTAATGAGGTTCGTACTCTTTCATCGCTCGCTCTACCACTTCAGGGAAACGATAGAGTAGCCGTTCGACTTCGCTCACGGCAGGCCGTTTTACTTCACTTACTGCGGGTTTCTTGCCACTGGTGTCAGGAGAAATACCCTCTGCACGCGCCTTCTCTAAAACCGAACGCGCACGTGCATGCGAATACATGAGGTACGGACCAGAATCACCTTCAAACGATAGAGACTTTTCAAAATCAAATACAATATCTTTTCCCGCAGACTGCTTTAATATTGAATACTTAATTGCACCAACTGCAATATGCTCTGAAACAGTATTGACGTCGGGCATACTTGTATCTTTCATTTTTTCATTCACTCGTTCTATAACAGAGTTAAGTAGAGTCTCTGCCGTAACAACATCTCCTGTTCGGGATGACATCTTACCTCCCGAAAGACGCATCATGCCGTGTGCAATATGAACGACTTTTTCTGCAAGATCGGGATACATAAGCTCTAACGCTTTCTTCACTACCCGAAAGTAATCCGTCTGTTCGGAGGCAGTGATCGTGATATAGAGATCGGACGGATACGTATCCGCCTTCATGACAACCAAACCCAAGTCTTTTGCCTCGTAAGTCGGCAACTCCTCCGATGTTAGAAATACTCTCGTGTGAAGACCATGTTTTTCTCCTCGAAATACAACAGCGCCGTCGCTTTTCTCAAAAACGCCGTTAACGTGTTCATGTACAATTTGCTTCCCAAGCGGCCCCGTTTCACTCTCAAAAAAATAGTAGTCAAACTTCGTACCGAGCTTTTGATAAATCTCCTCAAAATGATCCAGCGACACGCGTCGCCCCTCTTTATAGAGTTCGTTGACTTCCGGCTCGTCTTTGCCGGCATACAACTTTCGATTAATCTCCTCAATCTCGTTTTTCGCTTGCTCACCTTCCTCGTATGCACGCGCGCCTTCAGCATATGCGGCTCCAATACGTGCCGCATCAACTGTTTGGCCACTCGTTTTTTGAAGGCCCCATATCGCTTTTGCAACGTGAAGACCCATATCGCCTTGGTAATTTGCTCGTTTTACTTCCGCACCGGAACACTCAACAAGTCGCGAAATAGATTCACCGATGGTATTACTCATTACGTGTCCAATGTGCATTTCTTTAAACGGATTGGGGTCGGTATACTCAACCATTACCTTTGTATTAGCAAGCGTTGTGTTGTTCCCCCATTCTTTTTTGGAAGCGTGTGCAAGACTCTCGGCAAAAAAGTCACGCGAGAGATGGAAGTTTATGAATCCGGGACCGAGAGCTTCCACACGCTCAACACTCTCTGGTTTATTCTCATTGATTTGAGCCGCAATGCTTTCGGCCAAATCGTGTGGATTTTTACCCGCCTCTTTGGCGGCCACAAGTGCAACATTCGTCGCATAGTCTCCGTGTGATAAATCAGCTGGATGCTCAAGAAGCACCTCTGCGCCAGAAAGTGTAAAGTCGCTCAATATCTCCCCTATATGCTTTATGAGGTCATCCCGAATCATTGGCTTAGTATATCAAAAAGGGCTCAAATTGGGTCTAATAGAAAAACCGCACACCTAGAGGAGACTCACACCCAGATAATCATCATTGCCTGTTGGCTGGCTGCTGTAGAGTACGTTAGAACTTTTTTTGATGAGTACGATCCTGAATTGATGCAGGTCTTAGCAACGATTCGATTTTTGCGTGAAAAGCATGATACCACACCGCCCTACACTACATCAAATTCTCCGCGGCTTTCTTAAACTGCTCAAAGTTTTTGTAAACCTCGACGGATAGACCAAAGGATGCAGCCCCATCAGTATTTTTGATATCATCATCCCAAAAAACGGTCTCTTCTATTTTCGCACCTGTCTTATCAAGAATGTGTTGAAAAAATGAAGCATTAGGCTTCATCGAACCCACATAAGCTGATGAAAAAATATCATCAAACCATTCGCCCAATCTACGATCTTCAAGAAGATTCCTAGTCCTATACTTTTCGTTATTAGTAGCAAGATAGGTTTTAATGTGTTTTTCTCTCAACTTTCTTATTACTGCTGAGAAACGATTATCAATCCGATTTTGTTCTTCCGAAAACCAATAATCTAAAAGTTCATCTACTCCTTTATTCCATCCCCACTGATCGAGGTTTTTTAAAAGTTCTTGTTTTAGATCTGCCTTTCCAACAAGACAAAGCTGAAACTCATTTTTGAAGAATGAATCTGTAGTATCAGTAGATATTCCATACTCACGCTCTAAGCGACTACTAAAACGCTCACCATTGACTATCATCCCGTCCGCATCAAAAATCACTGTCTTGACCATTGATAGAGTATATCAAATACCTAGCTGCTGACCGATGTAGAGAATTAGTCGATTGGAAAAGTGAGTTGCTCGGCTGGAACGCCGAGAGAGCGTCCGTACTCAACAGCATCCTTCCAGGTATTTTTATCATCAAAGTTGATTTCAAATACTTTATCCCTGTAGACAACAACTACATCCCTTTTTTTACAGAAGTGCATGTACCAACCTTGTTTTAAAACCTCCTGCAATTTTACGATTTCATCATGCGACACACGCACTGTGTATAAATGCCATTTGTCACTCGGAGTATCCTCTCTAGGTTTCTGAAGTACCTCTAAAGAATCCAGAATACCTCTATTCTCCAAACTTTCTTCAATAACAATTCCCTTGTATTTATCTGCCATACATCTATTTTTTATAGCCCATGAAGACCTAGGACTCGAACCTTTTACACAAAACTCTCGAGGATGGGGAACTTTTTACACATTCCTCTTATCTCTTCCCGGATTTCTTTTTTCTTTGCCGAATTGTCCTTATTCTCCAAGGTATCAATCATAAGGTGTGCCACGCGTTCACATTCTCTCTCTTTAAACCCACGGGTGGTGATAGCCGGCGTTCCAAATCGAATGCCGGACGGATCCATTGGCTTTCGCGGGTCATCTGCAATCACGTTTTTATTAAGTGTAATTCCAACTTCGTCCAGCACATCCTCCGCCTCCTGCCCGGGAATACCAAGAGAGCCAAAAACATCAGCTAATATAAGATGATTTGACGTTCCTCCCCCAATCATCCTGACATTGCGAGCCTTAAACACCTTTTCCATCGCTTTAGCATTCACAAGAATCTGCTTGGCGTACTTCTTAAACGAAGGATTGAGCGCCTCACCAAACGAGATTGCTTTTGCTGCAATATTGTTCATGTGCGGCCCTCCCTGAAAGCCTGGGAATACCGATTTATCGATTTTCTTTGCAAGCTCTTCGCTCTCCCGAGTCAAGATCATTCCTCCACGAGGTCCGCGAAGTGTCTTATGGGTTGTCGTGGTCATAACATCAAAGCCTTCTGCGAGTGGATTCTTATGAACTCCCCCTGCAATAAGTCCTGCAATGTGTGCAGCGTCCATTACAGTTACCGCACCAACTTCTTTTGCAATTTCAACAAACTTTTTGTAATTAAGCTCCCTCGAATACGCAGAGTATCCAGCAAGAATTACTTTTGGTTTTTCTTTTAAGGCAATTTCTCGCATCTCGTCGTAATCAATCTCTCCCGTCGCAGTGTCTTTCATCTTGTAGCGGACGAAGTTGAAAATTTTGGTGAGATACGTTACCGGATGTCCGTGAGTCAAATGCCCGCCGTGGCTTAAATCCATTCCAAGAACTGTATCTCCCGGCTCGAGAAGTGCAAAGTACGCCGCAACATTGGCGGGCGCGCCCGAAAGTGGTTGCACATTTGCAAATTTGCAGTCGAATAGTTTCTTGGCGCGGTCGCGCGCAACATTCTCAACATCATCTGTAAACTCTTGCCCTCCATAATATCTTTTTCCGGGATACCCCTCTGAGTATTTATTAGTCAACACCGAACCGTTGGCTTCCATTACCGCACGCGATACATAATTCTCTGACGGAATAAGTTCGAGTCCTTCAGCCTCGCGAGTCTCCTCGCCGTCTATAGCGTTATAAATATCTTTATCTTGTCTTTGTATAAAAGAGTATCTGTTTTTCATAATACTTCTGTTACTTTTTTACTAATTTCTTTTTGAATTTCCTCTATACTTTTGTCTGCATCGATACATATATAACTAGCAGTGTCCTCAATATGTTTTTTGTATCCATTGCGCAGTCGTTTATGAAATTCCAATTTCTCTTCATCAAAGCGCGTCATCTCGTCCTTGCGCTCACCGATTCGCTTGAGTCCAACCTCCGGAGTCACATCAAGAAAGACATAGAGATCTGGTTCATACGTCCCTACTATAGCTTTGCTCAATCTAGTTAAAAAGTCCAAGTAATCAAGCCGAACTCTTCCATAGATCTGATATGCAATAGTTGAGAGTCCAAAACGGTTGGAAATCACATTTTTACCGGATTCAAGCGCCGGAATTATAACCTCATTAAGCAATTGCGCACGAGCGGCTAAAAATAAGAGTATTTCAGCCTCAACGAACATACCAGTGCTTTCTTTACTCATTAGAAGGCTTCTCAATTGCTCCCCGATCACCGTACCGCCTGGCTCACGGGTAAAAATCGCCTTCTCCTCTCCTAAAGACTCTTTAAGAAGGGCAATTTGGGTGTCCTTACCCGATCCTTCTCCACCTTCAAGTACAATAAAAGTTCCTCGTTGTGACATGAAATTCTTGGATACGGAAGTCCGTATGCAAGAAGTATAGAGTATAATGCGTTATACAACAATTTGCTCTGTCATGCCTATTTCATCACTTAAACATACGACCAAAAGATTACGAACCGGAGGCACTGTTTTTATACTAAATACCGGTGCGGTAATTACTCCAGAAGCTGAAGCAATGCTTCAAGCGCTTCACTCCCGCTCAACCGGTGGCATTAAAGCGCACCTAAAAGTGCTCGCTGAAAAAGGTTCGGACAAGTTTATGTCGAGTTACTATGTCGGCTACGGACACAAATCAATCGGAGACTGCGGAACCATTACAATCTTCGTTGAAGGAGTTTCAATGCTTGCGGCAAAAGCTATACAAGACTGGAAATTATACTCTGGACAAGAAGCATCTACCCGCTACATCGATTTTTCAAAACAAGTTTTTGTTGACCCCGTTGGAACAAGAGCATCAAATGCAATTCTAGAAAAGTGGAGGCGCTTTTATTTAAAAAGCCAAGAGCCACTCAAAGAGCATTTAAGGAAACGATTTCCAAAAGAAGAAAGCGAGAAGGAAACGATTTACGAGAAAGCAATCGCCGCGCGCGCATTTGATATTATGCGCGGCTTCTTACCTTCCGGAGCGTCAACAAATCTTGCATGGCACACAAACCTGCGACAAGTGGCAGATGAGTTAATGCTTTTGCGCCATCACCCGCTTACCGAAGTTCAAGATATAGCGGAGACACTAACAAAAGCGCTCGATGTCGCCTTTCCAAGCTCATTTGGACATGAGAAGTTTGAAACAACAGAAGCGTACAACAAGTTCTGGATGAACAATGCATATTACTATTCAGAAAAAGCCACTGATACAGTGAAAATTTTGGATGATAGCATTGATAAAAAACTATTAAGCTCATACAAAGGTATTTTAAAGAAGCGGCCTTTTAAGACAGAGCTTCCGAAGTACTTGGCAGAGTGCGGAACACTCCAGTTTGGTTTCTTACTTGATTTTGGATCCTTCAGAGACATCCAAAGACACCGCGCAGTAACACAGCGTATGCCACTTGTAACGACAAAATACGGATTTGCAAAATGGTATCTTGAATCACTTCCAGTAAATGTACGGACAGAAGCAAAGAAATTATTGAAAATGCAGGAAGCTTCTATTAAAAAACTAAAAACAACAAAAGAAATAGCACAGTACTATATTGCAATGGGATTTCAGCTACCAAATAGAGTAACCGGAGACCTGCCTGCGCTTGTGTATCTTGTTGAACTTCGTGCAACTCGCTTTGTGCATCCAACACTTCAAAAAAAGGCTTCACAGATGGCGGCAATTCTCGAGAAACGCTTTGGTAAGTACGGCCTAAAGCTTCATTTAGATAGCGACCCGGGAAGATTTGACAGTGGGCGCGGCAAACACGATATCATTAAGAAATAACATATGGCACTATCTGACAAAGACATAATTGAGAAAAGAAAAAAAGGACTTGTTGTAATTGAGCCGTTTAAAAAAGAGAATCTATCGACTTCAAGCTACGATGTAACGCTTGGCGAATACTACTTTAGGGAGCAAGTGCCACGACACTATCGTAATCTATACAATATTTATAATAAGAAGCACGCTGATGCTGTGTGGGGAACAAAACCGCACAAAGCAGAGGCAGCAGAGAAAGTCTTTTCAGACTTAAACTTTGAATTTAAAGGTATTGGAAAAAAAGAGAAAATAATTCTTCTTGAGCCTGGAGAGACAATACTTGCTCACACAGACGAATTCATTGGAGGACGAAGACAGGTGACCACCATGATGAAGGCGCGGTCATCTCTTGGAAGAAATTTTATTGAAGTATGTAAGTGTGCAGGGTGGGGAGACGTTGGATATACCAACCGCTGGACGATGGAAATAACAAATAATTCAAGAAACTACGTCATCCCGCTTGTTGTGGGAAGACGCATCGCTCAAATTATATTCTTTGAAACAGGAGAACTATTAGGAAAGGATTACACTGAACAAACTTCAAAATACCAATCCTCAACAACTCTTTCACAATTAAAGAAAGAATGGGAGCCAAAAATGATGCTTCCAAAGCTCCACAAGGATAGAGATATTCCTAAAAAATAAAAGCTGGTAGACGTTTCTCTATTTCACGTCGATTCCCATTGATCGGGCGGTACCCGCTATAATCTTCGCTCCTTGTTCAACGTCGTCAGTATTTAGGTCTGGCATTTTCTTTTCAGCAATTTCTCGAAGCTGTGTTTTTGTAACCGTGCCTGCCTTGCTAACAACATTTTTTCCAGAACCTTTATCTTTGCCAATCGCTTTTAAAAGAAGACGTGATGCCGGAGATGTTTTTAATACAAAGTCAAAACTCCTGTCGTCATATACTGAAATCTCAATAGGAATAATATCGCCACCAAGCTCTTTTGTAGCGTCGTTAAACTTAGTGACAAACTCACCAATGTTAATACCCGCCTGCCCTAGTGCAGGACCTACCGGAGGCGCCGGATTTGCTTTACCGGCTGGAATTTGAAGTTTTAATTTTTTTTCTACTTTTTTTGCCATCTAAATCTTTTTAACCTGTAAGAAGTCGAGCTCAACCGGTGTCTCACGCCCGAACATCGGTACAAGTACCTTAACCTTTCCACGCTCCTCGTCAATCTCGCCAATCTTACCCTCAAGGTCTTTGAACGGACCATCGACTATAACAACAGGTTCATCAAGTGCGAGTTCAATTTTGTGTTTTACGACTTCAGAGCTCATGCGCTTAAACAAGCTGTCAACTTCCTTCTGTTCAAGAGGTACTGGATGAATTCCTGAACCAACAAAACCGGTCACACGTGGAGTATTACGAACAACATACCACGAATCATCGGTAACGATCATATCAACGAGAATATAGCCGGGATATATCTTCTCTTCTTCCTCAACGCGCTTACCTCCCTTGATCTTAATTTTCTTTTCTGTAGGAACGGTGACACTGAAGATGCGATCTTCCATACCCAAAGACTCAATACGCTGCCGAAGATTTCTCGCAACGGCATTCTCATATCCAGAGTACGTATGTATTGCGTACCAGTTTCGTTTTTGTCCTGTTTGCTGTTTTGCCATTCTAAATTACAAATTTGTTAAGAAGTGAAGAAAAAATGAAATCAAAAAATCCCAAAAATAGTGCAACAACAATTGAGACGCTGATCACAAGTATAGTGAAGATAAATGTTTGCTTTCGCGTCGGCCACGACACATGTTTCATTTCTCCACGTGTATCTTTTATGTAGTTTATTAGTTTTTTCATATTTTGTATTAAAAAACACCCCGCAGGGCTTTCTTTATGGGTATATTACTCCTTCTTTTGAAAAAGTCAATATGATGGATTATTTAGCGAATTTCGTAGGTAATACTTACATTCGAGACAATCTTATTCTCTCCAGTTGGAATTTCAGGTACTGACGAGACTGACGAGTCCCCACCAACTGATTCCATTGTAGAAAACCGTGGCGAATACCCTCTTCCAAACTCGTTGAAGCTTACAATTCTCACAAGCCTCACATCAAGATCATATGCCAATACATCTGCCTTTTCTTTTGCGGCATCAATTGCTTTCTTGCGCGCTTCTGCGACAAGCACATCCTCGTCCTCGTTGGTAAAGTTAAGCCCACTTACCGTGGTGACACCAACCTCACCAATGCCGGATAGAATCTCTCCTGCCTTTTCTGTGTCACGCACTTTGACCATGATAGTCTGCGTTACTTCAAACCCTTTAAGAATACGCTCTGTAGGCGGACACGGGAAAGTAAAGCACGTAACCTGCTTAAATTCGTAACGCGGAAATACATTAAACGCCGTAGTCTTTATATCCTTCTCGTCAATGTCACTGTCTTTAAGAAACTTGATTGCAGTGTTTGTCTTCTCTGCAGCCGATTCCTGCGCTTCTGCCACCGTGAGCCGTTCCTCCGTTACCGAAAAACTAAACGTCGCAATGTCCGGCACAGCAAATACTTCACCCTCACCGGTTACCGTAATAGTGTTTGAGACAGGAACGCCGCCACCGATAAATCGAAACTCTTTAAAATCCGATACAACCTGCACAGCGAGGAAAATTGCAGTAAACAGAAGAACAAGCTCCACCCCTCGACGCACGTGCTTGCTGTGTAATATGTGTGTTTCGTTTTCCATATATATTTTTAAATGCTAATTGAGAATCGATTATATCATAAAAGAAAACGAGGCGGTCTTTTTCAAGACTCGCCTCAATGTGATTGGAATGGAACAACATTATTTCCAGTTTTCACCCGCGGTACATGTTTTCGTGGACTGTTTACGCGACCCATTTGCGCTAGCTGAAGTGATCTGGCAAGAATCGCTTCATGCGCCGGAGTGACTTTAGTTGGAATATTCCGATATCTCGGCTTACGCGGCTTCTCAACAGGTATCCGGAAAAACTCTTCGAGGAGCACGAGTTCACACTCAACAAAAGCTCTACCAATTGCCATTGCCGCACGCAAAACAAAGTACCCCAGAGACCATACGACAAAGTACCCCAGAGACCATACGGCAAATACAGCCGCAAGAAGTGGAACACCAACGAGAACGAGAAACGGGATACATACTGCAGGATGCAGCGGCAATCCTACAATGAGGAGACAAACTTCTTTAAGAGTGTTCATACCTCACCTCGCTTTCTGCGCTCTAGTATGCTCAGATTTCGCCGTATTTGACGAATCAAAAGAATGAGAATGAAAGCAACAAAGCCGACTAGCGCAAGCACGATGACAGTGTGCACAAGGCCCATAGATATAGATATTACCATCACCCCGAAAAAAACTACAGCGAGATATACAGAATCGCCAAGTGAATGACTTTCGTACCACATAGACCTTCTCCAACAATTCTAGCCATCGTGACTACTCGATAGAAGACTTCTTGTCTATAACAACTATGCTATATAGGCAAAATGAAAGCAAGCAGGTGAACATTCGCAAAACTGTCTGGACACCTATATGCTAGGATACAGATATGTACAATCCGCAAAATCTAAACGAGTGCGAGAAAGAAAAACGTAAGAAGCACCGCGGAACCATCGACGTAGCAATGACGGCAGTCGGCCTTGTCGCTTCAGTTTCAAGCATACCGCAAGTAATCAAGCTTTTTGAAACACAAACTGTAGAAGGAATATCGCTTGCTACACAGATTATTGCACTTAGTGCAGTTGTTGCATAGTTTTTTTATAGCCTTTACATTAAAAATAAACCTCTTATGATTACCTCGTTTCTAAGCAGTATTGTGCTTGGAATCGTCATTATTCAGATTTTGAGTTATCAATAGTATATGACTGTTATTGCCCTCTACGCATTTGTAAGCGTTATCGTAGTGAGTTTAATCTCACTTATAGGAATTGTTACCCTATCGTGGAATAGGGAGTTTCTCCAAAGAAGTATTTTGGTGCTCGTAAGCCTCGCTGTAGGAGCACTCTTAGGTGACGCGTTTATCCACCTCATCCCGGAAGCATTTGCAGAAATCGAAAACACGGCAATTGCCGCTCTCTGGGTCATTATTGGAATGTTGTCATTTTTCGTACTTGAAAAGTTTCTTCGATGGCACCATGGACACGGAGAGGGGCACGAACATGACGAGAGCGAGCACAAGATACAACCACTTGGTTTTCTCGTTCTCACGTCAGATGGAATCCATAACCTCCTCGACGGTATCATTATCGGTGCGAGCTATTTTGTAAGTATTGAAGTCGGTATTGCAACAACGATTGCAGTTCTCCTCCACGAAATTCCTCAAGAGATCAGTGACTTCGGTCTTTTAATACATGCTGGAT
>CAJXDB010000003.1 GCA_913052285.1 uncultured bacterium
TATGTATCAAGAAGCTAACACATGGATAGCCAGGCAAATTGAAGGCGGCGACGAACGCACTAAGGTTGAACTCATCCTTGCATGGATCGCTGCATGCAAAGCCGATGCTGTATAACCTAAGATTTAAGGAAATTCTGGACAAACTTGCGCGAATTGTCATCTCTCGACAATTCGCGTGTTTTTATATTAAATTTTAAATCTTTGTAGAAAATATCAGTATTTCTTGATATAACATCTAATACGTCCTCGTAGTTCAACGGATAGAACACGGGTTTGCGGAACCCGCGATGGAGGTTCGATTCCTCCCGAGGGCACAATATGAAATTACCCGACGTTTTTTACGTTGGGTAATTTTGTATTGTTTGCTGGGAGAGAAAGCAAATGTCTTTGCTTTCGTGGAGAATCGAAGGGCGGAGCTCGCCTTATGCGAGCGAGCCGGGGTCGAGAGTCCTGAGCTTGTCGAAGGAACTCGTGACCGATTCCTCCCGAGGGCACACAAACCATAAAACCTCCCATGTGGGAGGTTTTATGAGGCCTTCTTTATTTGAGCGTTTAGGCGGGACTTTTTTCTGGAGGCTGTATTTTGTTTTAATATTCCCCTCTTAGTCGCCTTGTCTATAGCTTTGTAGGCGGCTGGAAGAAGTTTTTGAGCATCATCTTTTTTGCCAGATGTAAGAAGCTTGTTGATTTGTTTCAAGGTGTCTTTCATTGCACGTGCGCGCCTAGTATTAAATACACGCTTTTGAAGCGACTGCTTGTGTGCTTTTTTGGCTGATGATGTAATTGGCATGAGGCTCATACTATACAATACCTCCTAAAAACGCAATGCTTTTGTGTAAAGGAGTAACGCGGTATGATTTGATCATGATTGCTCAAATATCAGGTGTTGTTATAAAAAAAGGTCCTGATTTTGCCATTATCGATGTGGGAGGCCTTGGATATAAAGTGTATACGACTGTTTCTGCGCAGCGACTTCTTAAAAAAGACGAGAATGCATCTCTATATACACACCTTTCTGTTCGTGAAAATGCTCTTGATCTATACGGATTTTCAGACGAAGAAGAACTTTCTATATTTGAAATGCTTGTTTCAATATCCGGAATCGGGCCAAAATCTGCCCGCGCCATTCTTTCAATAACAGATGCCGCGACGCTTAGGGGAGCTGTTGCTCAAGGAGATGCGAGCACTCTTACCAAAGTTTCAGGAATAGGAAAAAAGAACGCAGAGAGAATTATTATTGAACTTAGAGACAAACTTGGAGTATTGGAAGAAAACAGTGCTCCAATACAAGAAGAAGTCGATGCTATTGAAGCTTTGAAAGCTCTGGGTTACTCGGTTAAAGAAGCGCGAGACGCGCTTAAGCGCGTCTCGCGTGACATCTCCGGAGTCGACAATAGGATTAAAGAAGCGCTTAAAGTGCTCGGAAGATAATGGAGGGTTTTCTCTACAAAATAAAGAAGTTGATTCCACAAAGTATTTTTACAACGCTCCAACCTCTATACCACTATACGATCGCGCACATAAGCGCTCTGCTGTACGGTTTTCCATCCAAAGAAATTTTTATTGTAGGCATTACCGGCACGAAAGGAAAATCAACTACCGCAGAAATTATAAATGCAGTTCTTGAAGAGGCGGGTCACAAAACCGCACTTGCAGGAACAATTCGTTTCAAGATCGGAAACTCAAGTGAACGCAATCGTTACAAAATGACAATGCCGGGCCGTTTTTTCATGCAACGCTTTCTCCGCAAAGCCGTGCGCGAGGGCTGTACATATGCAGTAATAGAGATGACTTCAGAAGGAGTTAAGCAGTTCAGACATTTGTTCATACATCTTGATGCACTTGTTTTTACAAACATTACTCCGGAGCATATTGAAGCGCACGGCTCATTTGATAAATATTTGAAGGCAAAGTTTCGACTTGTGCGTCTACTCGAAGAGTCTTCTAAACGACCGAGAGTTGTAATTGCAAATGCAGACGATAAATATGGTCAAACATTTTTAGGAGCAACGGTTGAAGAGTCGCTACCCTACTCACTTGCAAACGCAAAATACAAATTAACCAAAGACGGTATTGCGCTAACATTCAACGAGACCGAAATAAGCTCCAAACTAGTCGGCACATTCAATGTATACAACATTTGTGCGGCACTTACATTCGCACAAAGCCAAAACATTCACATGGCGTCGGCAAAGCACGCTATCGAAAAGCTTGAAAGCATTCCCGGACGTGCCGAGCGCATAACACTTGGACAAAACTTTGATGTAATAGTTGATTATGCACACACTCCTGAATCACTTGAGAGTGTATACCAAGCATTTGAAAATAAACGAAAAATTTGTGTACTTGGAAACACAGGCGGCGGCAGAGACACATGGAAGCGTCCGAAAATGGGAACAATTGCGGAAAAATACTGTGACAAAGTCATACTTACAAATGAGGACCCGTATGACGAAAGTCCTATGGCAATTGTAGATGCTATGGCTAGAGGTATGAAGAAAAAACCTGAAATTATTATGGACAGAAGAGCTGCAATTCGCCACGCACTATCTATGGCAAAAAAAGGAGACGCTGTTCTTATAACCGGCAAAGGCACTGATCCTTACATTATGGGACCAAACGGAAGCCACACACCGTGGAGCGACTCACGCGTGGCACAGGACGAACTTGAAGAGTTACTAGGTCGAAATAAGTAATGTAATATATAGCAGTATGGATGCACGAGGAGATCTCTTAATTGTTGTAGGACTCTTTGTCGGCCTTGGACTGGTATGGTTTTTTATTGGTGGTCCTGACAACATGCGAGGAGACAAACCTTTTATTAGTCCACCCAAACCAATCGGTAGCGGAGAGCTGTATGGTCCTGGAAAATTTACTATTCCAAAAGTCATTATAGGAGGAACAGGTACACAAACTGAAGCCACAGAAGACACTGACCAAGAACAAGAAGGTCTTGTAGAGATTGGCACAG
The DNA here is from genome assembly GCA_913052285.1 of uncultured bacterium. Taxonomy (GTDB): domain Bacteria; phylum Patescibacteriota; class Minisyncoccia; order Phycocordibacterales; family CAJXDB01; genus CAJXDB01. Next base: position 2,972 of record CAJXDB010000003.1, read on the forward strand.
GCGGTATTTCACCGTTTGCAGGTCTTGTCGAGTTTGGCAGTTCCAGATCAGGCGCTCGTAAAGAAAGCCCAAAAGACGAGTACGTAATAATTGAAGCTCCGGACGACAACACTGAACGTGTCATTATTGCTGGGTGGAGACTTGCAAGCCCTATTACGGGTAAAAGTATAGCGATAGAAGACGGAACGAGACTCCCGCGGTCAGGTATTGTAAATTCGGAGACACCTATTTTCTTAAATCCTGGAGAACGTGCAGTTATAACGACAGGCAGATCTCCTATCGGTATTTCATTTCTTACCAACAAATGTACAGGATACTTTGAACAATTTCAGGATTTCTCTCCAAGACTTAAACGAGAATGTCCAGCTTCAGAAGACGAGCTTTCTTTTGCAACCGACGTATTAAGATTCGACAACGACTGTCTTGATTTTATTGAACGTATTCCGCGCTGTACGATGATTACCGAAACACTTCCGCCACTTTTTAAAGCTGAGTGTCAGGCATTTATAAATGAAAATATTCACTACACTGGGTGTATTGAAAATCATAGAGACGACTCGGACTTTTTTGGAGAAGAGTGGCGTATATTTCTAGAACGCAACAACGAACTATGGCGCGAGAAGCGTGAGATAGTTCGCCTCCTTGATCGCGACGGGAAAATTGTTGACACACTTTCCTACTGACGAGCGTGAAAAAGAACAATTCCCGCCGCAACAGAAACATTCAGTGACTCTTTGTCGCCGTGCATTGGAATCTCTATCACGCGATCACATTTTTTAATAAGTGCAGGAGATAAACCACTAACTTCATTTCCAAAAACAAAAGTGGTTGAAGTACTCAATTCAAACTTCTTATAATCGTCAGCGTCTTTGTGTTGTTCAACTGCAACAACTGAAGTGTCCACTTGTTTTAACTTTTGGATAACCGATGAAGGGTTGCGAGAGTACTCCCAAGAAATAGCATTTTCAGCCCCAAGAGCTGTTTTAGCAATATCAGGTCTTTTTCTTCCAAATCTATCAAGTGGAGTGGGTGTATAACCGGTAAGATAGATGCACGAGACACCGGCCGCGTCAGCAGTACGAAAAATTGAACCAACATTTTTCGCACTTCGAATATTATGAAGAATAATTGATATGTCTTTTTGCCTTCGCGCCATGGTGCTATACTACATGCATGTTAAATCCTATTCCAGAGCTTCTCACACTTGGCTTTTTCGCACCATTTATTCTACGGGTTGTCGCAGGTCTCATATTTCTTTCGCTTGGGTACCGGCACGCAGTCAAAGAACGCGCGGCAACTACCGCCGCAGTGAATGAGAGGTGGGGACAAGTTGGAACATTTTTTGTGTGGTATTTAGGTATTGCAGAGGTCACCGCAGGACTTTTGATCCTTTTAGGACTTTGGACACAGATAGGTGCAGTTATAGGTGCTGTTATTGCAGTCAAGATGCTTCTACTAAAAAGAAAACACGCAGTGCTTGCAAAGGAGAGCACTGCATTCTATGGACTCTTGCTTGCAATATGTCTCTCACTTCTTATTTCAGGTGCTGGAGCGCTAGCATTTGATTTACCACTCTAACTCGACGCTGTAATAATTCGTGGTATAGTTTTTACGCTACCGCCCATAGCTCAATTGGTAGAGCATCTCCCTTTTAAGGAGCAGGTTCCTGGTTCGAGTCCAGGTGGGCGGATAGAAGTATAAAATGTCCAGGTGTGTCCTGGGCATTTTTATTTCTTGTGTGTATCAGGACTCGAAAGCCGCAGGCGCGCCATTGGTACAAGCGCCGAGACCGGGCAGGAGCCGCTTACCACTTTCATACGATATATCGTCATACGACGTATCGTATGAAAATGGTTTAGCGAGCTGACGCCGAGTCCTGCCGGGCGGATTATATTGAAAGAATAAACCGCTCAAGTGCTATGTCGAACTCATATATACCTCGACGAGCATCGTGATAAAGCGTTACGAGCTTTGAAGATAAGTTTTCTATTTCCTGTTTCGAGTAGTTCTTAAGGAAGCTACTCGATTTTTTAAATACAAAAGGATTGAGTCCTGACGTTTGAGTGTCCTTACTACTGCATGCAAGAAGCATGCTTTTTATCTGCCAAAATAGAATTCCGTGAATCTCTTCACTCGAGACATCGTGCATACGAGCTTTCTGATAAAGCACCCAAAGCTTTCTCCGGTCTCGCTGCCCTAATGCACTTGTAAGTGAGAAAATATCAAACTTCTTTTTTACAACTGTATCTTTTGCAACAAATTCCTGTACTTTCTCTGCTTTCTTTTCAAATTTACTTAGTGTTTTCTTATCAATTACTCCTTCAACAAATACAAAGATATTCTTGGAGTCAGCGATACTTTTAAGTTCACTAAGTACTGCATCTTTTACTTCTTTGTCCTCTAGCACAGAGTCAAGAACAACGATTTGCTTCTGCTCAAAAAGTCCCTGACCATGAATAAGCTCAACGAGTCTACTACTGTCAAAGTTTTCACAGTCAACTCGAATGAGTGATGCGTCTTTCTTTTTTGCAAATAAACTATCAAGAAGAGCTCTAAGTTTTTTTCGGGCATTTACTGTGTCTGTGCCGTAAAGTAAATAGATCATAATTTCTCCATTTCCTCCCAATTATCTCCCACAGATGTCTCGACCGAAAGAACAATGCCTTCAGTTTTTTCAGGAGGAAGTACTGACTCCATAATGTCTTTAATTTTTGGCGCCACCTTATCCAAAACATCTTCCTTTATTTCGTATACCAACTCATCGTGAACCTGAAGAAGTAATCGCACACTGTCTAAAAGTCCTTCTTTCTCTAAATAACTGTTTATACGCGTCATAGCAATTTTAATTATATCTGACTGCGTTCCCTGCATAGGCGCATTAATTGCCATTCGCTCCGCCTGTGCACGAATATGCGGAAGTGTGGAGTTAATGCCCTCAAAATAGCGACGTCTGCCAAATAAAGTTTCTGTATATCCCTTTCGCGCCGCTTCTCCTTTTACTCTGTCTAGATAATGTGCGAGTCCGGAGAAGTTTTTAAAATATTCGTTGTAGAAACGCTGTGCTTCAGCTCGATCGGTACCCAAGTTTGCCTTAAGTGCATTTATTCCCATACCGTAAAGAATGCCAAAGTTTATAACTTTAGCGCGACGTCTCATCTCGCTATCAACCTGCTCCTCCGGAACTCCAAATACTTCCGCTGCAACCGCTCTGTGCACATCATTTCCACTTCGAAAAATACGAATGAGCTTCTCGTCGCCAGAAAGAAAAGCTGCAATTTTAAGCTCAATCTGTGCGTAGTCGAATGCGACAAGTTTGTATCCTTTATCTCCTACAAAAGCTTTCCGTATGTGACGCCCTCTCTCGGTTTTAATCGGTATATTTTGCAAATTTGGATTTTGTGATGACATCCTTCCTGTCGTTGTACCACTCTGAAGAAACGTTGTGTGCAGTCGCCCATCAGATCCAACCATATGCGGAATATTATCAATGTAAGTAGATAGAAGTTTTTGAAGTCCGCGATACTCAAGTATTTGGGAGATAATCGGATGGAGGTCACGCATCTTCTCAAGCTCGCTCTCGCGTGTTGAACGTTGACCGGTGCCGGTTCGTTTCTGGTTTTTTACCGTAAGACCGAGAGTATCGAAAAGTACTTCGCCGAGCTGGCGAGGCGAATTGATGTTGAATTCGCTTCCGGCATGTTTCCAGATACTACCCTCGAGTTTTGAAAGATCTTTATGGTATTCATCGGATAACTTTCTTAGATATGGAAGATCAACTGCTATTCCACGCTTATCAATTTGAGAGATGACTGGAATAAGCGGTTTTTCAATCTCTTCAAATACACGCTCAAGACTTTTTTCTTTTTTAAGCGCCGCAAATATTTTATTTCGTGCCTCTTTAAATGACTTTGTGCGTGCAAAATCAAGAATGTCGGGCAATTCAGGACTAGTGATGTCGGAATTAAGAATCCAAAGCGCGATCGCAGTTTCTTTAAGCTCGCTATCCAGAACTTCTTCACTCTCTTCAACACTTTTTACACTCTCAGAAACATTAAATGTTGTTCTGACACGCTGTGAAAGCGTTCGGAAACCAAGCTCACTGAAAAGCTCTAGTACGCGCTCCGGATTAAACGAGATAGGCCATTCGTCTTTCGGAATCGCAAATGAAATTGGAGCATCGCGCCTTATACGAGCGAGCTCTTTTGAAAATAGTGCCTCTTCTTCGTTCTCTTTTAGAAGCTCTACAATCCTTGGTTTTATACCAGCTTTCTCAAATGCCTTAGGACTCTTGTAGAGTTTTTTATACATCTGTTCAATTGTGCCAAAGTTTTGAATGAGAGTTGTTGCGGTTTTCTCACCAATTCCAACAATACCAATAATATTGTCAGACGGATCTCCACGAAGACCTTTGAAGTCGGTGAGAAGCTCGGGCTTAAAGCCAAATCGCTCAATAACCGCTTTCTTATCATAAATAATTGTGTCTGTAATTCCCTTTCGAAGGGTGTAGACTTTGACACCGCCTCCATCAATGAGCTGAAGCGTATCCATATCTCCAGAAGCAATTATTACTTCAAGATCCTTCCTGTCTTTTACCTTCTCGACTATGGTCCCTAAAATATCGTCCGCCTCAAATCCGGATTTCTCATAAATTGGAATATCAAAGGAAGCGAATACATCGCGAGATCTATCCATCTGTGCAACAAGCTCGTCGTCGGCCTTTGCTCTCCCAGCTTTGTACGCTTCATATACTTCGTGGCGATGCGTTGGCTCCGGAAGGTCGTAGCATGAAATAAGATAGTCCGGCTTGAGCTCTGAGATAATTTTTAGAAGCATTGCTGAAAGTCCGTAGAGCGCTCCTGTTGGCTCTCCTTTATTTGACGAGAAGTCAGGCAGTGCATGGTATGCACGATGTAGAATTGCATGTGCGTCTAATAGAACCAAACGTTTTTTCTTTTTAGCTTTTGGCATTATCAATTGTTATTACCCGTGTATTTTCATCCTTAACCTCAAAACTGATTTTTAGTACATCATTCGATAATATACCTTCCACCTTATCAGCCCATTCAACAAAGACAAGATTATCTGGACTACTGATAGTTTCATTCCAGCCAATAGCTTTCAATTCTTCAGAGCTTTCAAGGCGGTATGCGTCAATATGCACCAAATGTTTAAATGGCTGATTTGTTAGTTTATAAACTTTTTGTATGACAAAAGTGGGACTTGTTACACTTTGTGTAATGCCAAGTGAAAGTGCTACTTCCTGCACAAATGTGGTTTTACCTGCTCCAAGTTCTCCGTAGAGCCCAACAACTAGCGCTTTTTTCATTCGCTTTTCGTCAGATAGTGTTTTTACAAATTGTCGAGCGACATCTTGTGTATACATATGTTTATTGTATCCAGCAACACCTAGAAAAGAAAATGGGCGACGCCTCGAAAGGTCATCGCCCATGTTGTCCTGCCGAGCAGTTGGAATCATTGGATGATCTTCCAACTTCCATCCGCTTGCCGGCAGGCCGTGCCATACATCTGTTCGGTATCTCCGCCGATTCTTACCTCGTGGACGAACTCGCGACACGGTGTTCCAGCTTCGTCAAAAGACGTGGTTGTCGGCGTGATTGTGCCCCAGTTTCCGGTATCCGGATTATCCCAGCGACTCGCGGTACCGCTTCTGGTTTCCTCGAGCGCATACTGAGTTCTCCGCGCCGCAAGCTGTTGATCAACTTCGTCCATGCTTTTACCGATTTCGCTTCCGATAAACAGACCGGCGAGTGCACCGAATGCCGTCATGGCAAGCTTACCACTTCCTCCACCAAACTGCGAGCCTAGAAGGCCACCAGCTGCGGCCCCAAGGAGACTGCCACCCGTCTGCTTCGGACCACCGAGGCAACCAACGGCACTGACGCTAACGAGTGTGAGAACGCACAGCATTCCGATAAATTTCCTGATCTTGCTGATCCTCATTTGAGAACCCTCCATACAGTTTATCCAAATATTTTATTCTTATATCCTAAACCAAGGGTACCATACAGGGAATTATATAAAAAGAAAAGCGAGGACGTACGCGACGTCCCCGCTAGTTCGAATATCGAGCGATGCCCTGATATCTTTGACGCGAGTTATAAGCCAACTTTTAGTTACCTGACCCTCACGCCGATTTAAGCTGAACCGCTTCATATTAGTCCCGACCAGAACTCTTTCCTCGTCGAAAGCGGTTACATCGAGAATCACCGATGTTCTACGACCAGACGACACCCGATAACGAATCGGGTGGCTCTGTCCCGGCGATAGAATGGCAATACTCACGCCGTTCTCGGCCAACTGAAGGTTATACGGTGTGCCATTCTTAACCACGATTATAGTGGTCGGGAATATATTGAGAAAAACCGACCCTGTCGAGTGTTTCCCCGTAGAAGAATACCCCGCACAAGCAGTCAATAAGAGTGTGACTGCTACAATAAGACCGGTTGTTCTTAAACGTAAGGACATACCGCCCCCCCTTTTTTCAAAATTTCAATTCAAAATGATTATATCATATAAACAACTTATGTCAATATCACTCCCTATTAAAACGGTATGAAAACTGCTACCATAAACGGAAATGGCCGAATTCGACGAGAAGAAACAAGAAAAAAAGATAGAAGCACTCCATAAAAAAGAGGAGGAGGATTTGGCTAATATACTCTCTAAAAAATACAAACTTGAATACGCTGACCTATCAAAACTTTCTATAAACACCGATGCGCTTCGTTTAGTACCAGAAGAAAAAGCACGAGAAGCAGAAGTGGCAGCATTTGCAAAGGTTGGGAAAAAACTTTCAGTTGCAATAAGAACACCAAATAACAGCCATGTTAAAGCAATAACTGAAGAGCTTGATAAACTTGGTTACACCGTAACTCTTTATATGGTTTCAAGCCAGAGTTTAATGCGCGCGTGGGAAAGATATAAAGAGCTTTCGTTTGCTGTTGAAACAAAAGCTGGGATACTCGATATTTCAGGCGAAGAAATAAAACGTCTCTTAAACGAACTTAAAACACTCGAAGAAGCAAAGAAAGCAATTGAGAGTGTGCTCGGTATGAAAAAAGCGTATCGTATCTCGCGCATTCTTGAGACAGTACTTGCAGGGTCTCTTGCGTCAAAAAGCTCAGACATTCACATTGAACCCGAAGAAGAATATGTGAGATTACGATTTAGAATTGACGGAGTACTACTTGACGCCCTTCACTTCGACACAGAAACGTACAACCTTCTGCTTTCACGAATAAAACTTCTTTCAGGACTTAAACTTAATGTAAAAAGCTCTGCACAGGACGGACGATTTTCAGTGCATATTGATCAGAGTGATATTGAAATCAGAACGTCAATACTTCCAGGCGCATATGGCGAATCTATTGTACTTCGTATCTTAAATCCGAAAACAATATCGCTTCCAATTGAAGAGCTTGGAATGGAACCAAAGCTTCTCGAAATCCTTGAAAAGGAAATACGGAAGCCAAACGGAATGATTTTAAATACAGGCCCAACAGGTTCTGGAAAGACTACAACCCTTTATGCATTTCTTCGGAAGATCCACACTCCTGAAATTAAAATTCTTACCATAGAGGACCCGATTGAATACCACCTTCCGGGCATTGTACAAACACAAGTTGATAAAAAACGATACACATTTGAACAAGGACTTCGTTCAGGACTGCGACAAGACCCGGACGTAATCATGGTTGGAGAAATACGAGATCAAAAAGTAGCGCAAACTGCAATCAACGCGGCACTTACCGGACACTTGGTTTTCTCAACCCTCCACACAAACAACGCAGCTGGATCATTTCCTCGCCTTCTTGACCTTGGAGTGAGTCCAAAAGTTATAAGCTCTGCAATAAACATTGTTATGGCACAGCGACTTGTTCGAAAACTTATACCTGACAGTAAAAAAGAAGTAAAACTTTCCGGAAAACAAAAAGAGTACGTTCAGGAAGTACTCGAATCAATTACAGATAAAGGTTTGATTCCAAATAATACTGAAATTGTATGGGAACCTGCCAGAAGCGAAGACTTTAATACTGGATATTCCGGTAGAATTGGTGTGTTTGAAGCAATTGTAATGGATGAGAACGTTGAAAGAGTTGTTGAGGGAGGTGGAAGTGAGCGCGAGATACAGGAAGTCTCAACGAAACAAAAAACTCTTACCATGAAGCAAGATGCTGTAATTAAAATGCTTCAAGGTGTAACGTCATTTCAAGAAATTAAGCGTGTACTTGATGTTTCAGCAAGCGACGCGTAATGTAGAGGTACGGAATGCAAAACCACCTCACCGTCCTCCAAACAAGGCTTTTACTACAACATAAAAGTGACAGCAAAATCTTAAGGGGAATACCAGTCAATCTGTAAACAGGAACCGGTACGTCCTCAGAATAGTGTCAAAAGCCAAGGGCTTCTTACTTGGAGGACGGTGAGGTGGTATATGTATAAAAACCACACACCGTGAGCTTTTGCTAAAGTAGCATGAATTTAAGTGTATGTCAAGCACACCAGCCTCAAAAACAGAAGAAACACCTCAAGATTTTCTCGATCAAACACTTAGACCGGGCCGTTGGAACGAGTATATCGGGCAGTCAAATATAAAAAAGAATTTGGATATTCTTATTTCTGCGGCAAAAGGACGTAATCATCCTCCTGAACATGTTCTGTTTTACGGCCCCGCCGGACTCGGTAAAACAACTCTTGCGCATCTTATTGCCAGAGAAATTGGTGCGAATATAAAAGTAACGTCCGGTCCTGCAATTGAGCGCGTGGGAGACCTTGCTGCGATTCTCACAAACTTAGGTGAAAAAGATATTTTTTTCATAGACGAAATACACCGTCTTAATAAAACAGTTGAAGAGGTTCTATACCCTGCAATGGAGTCAGGAGTACTTGATATTATTATCGGTAAAGGGCCTTCGGCTCGAACTATACAACTTGAACTTCCTCCGTTCACACTTGTTGCCGCAACCACACGAATAGCCCTTCTTTCTGCACCGCTTCGTTCTCGTTTCTCAGGTGGAACCTTTAGACTTAATTTCTATACCGAAGAAGAGATACGAGAGATTTTAAATCGCTCGGCAAAAATTCTTAACACTATTATCAAACGCGGCGCTGACACAGAAATTGCAAAACGAAGCCGTTATACTCCTCGAACTGCAAACTATCTACTTAAGAGGTGTCGTGACTTTGCAGAGGTCAACAAGAAGCCGTTGTCAGAGGAAACAGTTCGTGAAGCTCTAACCCTTCTCCAAGTAGATGAACTTGGTTTAGATGTATCCGACCGACTAATTCTTGAATCAATTATAAATAAATTTGATGGAGGACCTGTAGGACTCGGAACACTCGCCGCTTCCGTTGCTGAAGAGGCAGCAACTATTGAGGAAGTAAATGAACCATATTTAATTAGATCAGGTCTTATTGAACGAACACCGCGCGGAAGAGTTGCAACAAAAAAAGCCTATACACATTTAGGTATAGAAATTCCTAAAGATAAGCAGGAAACGTTGTTATAAATTTTCAATATGTCAGGTCATAACAAATGGTCAAAAATTAAACATAAAAAAGCGGTTACTGACGCAAAAAAAAGTCAGATATTTTCAAAATACGCACGTCTTATAGCTGTGGAGTCAAAAAAAACAGGCGGAGACGTGAATGCACCCGGACTCAGAATTGCAATTGAACAGGCTCGTGGCGTTAATATGCCGGGAGACAACATTAAGAGAGCGGTAGAGAAGGGTGTGAGTGGTACCGGAGATAATGCCGAGCAGGTAACATACGAAGCATACGGGCCGGGAGGCGCCGCACTCATAATAGAAGGCTTGACTGACAACAAGAACAGAACTGCAGCCGAAATTAAACACCTGCTTTCTCAATACAGCCTTTCACTTGCAGAGCCTAGAGCGGCATCATGGGCATTTGAACATACTCAAGGAGAGTGGAAAGCAAAAACAACCACTTCACTTTCTGAAAACGATACGGAAAAACTAGCCACTGTCACAGAAGCGCTGTCTGAACACGACGATATACATAAAGTGCATACAAATGCGGTGTAAGTGTTACTTAACTTGTTAAGTAACAAGTTAAGTAACACTTTTTAAAATATGAATATACTAGCAATCGATCCGGGGTACGAACGCGTCGGCATTGCAATTATAAAAAAGAAGAGTACTGGCAAAGAAGAGCTTTTATACTCCGACTGTTTTACAACATCCAAAGACTTGTCGTTTCCAGAGCGGCTAAAACGTATTGGAAATGAGATTGATAGACTTATTCATACATATAAACCAGAACGTATTGCTCTTGAAAAGGTTTATTTTAATAAAAACCAAAAAACCGCAATGATGGTTTCGGAAGCCCGCGGTGTATTAATCTACGTTGCAACAGTAAATGACATTTCCGTATACGAATATACACCTCTTGAGGTTAAGATGGCAGTCACAGGAAATGGACACAGTCCAAAAGATCAAGTACAGAAGATGGTATGCAAACTTATACCTATAGAAAAATCTATTCGGTACGACGACGAATACGATGCTATTGCAGTAGGGCTAACTGCTAGTGCCACGTGTGGATAATTACCTGTTTTTGGGTATTTTAAAAAGTTAATAATTTTGATACAACAATAAAGTCCTTTTTTATTTATAAAGGATGGTTGTATTAATCATTAAGTGTAATTGACTATGCTCGATGAAGAGAGTGGACAAGACGATACAGGTACGGAAGAGTTCAATGATGATAACGACGGAACAGAAATGGACATCTATGATAATCTAGACGACATGTAACATAGAAAAAACCGTGCATTGCACGGTTTTTTCTATGTTATCTTAACTTCTATAAATTTTCGCTTTCCAATTTTAAATGTTGTGTCTTTTGTAATAAGATATTCAAACTCCGTAACTATATCTCCACCAATAACTGAAACAGCGCCATCTTTAACGAGACGCCGTAGTTCAGACTTTGACGAAATATTATCCTTTAATGCTTCTGAGAGTGTTGTTCCTTTTTTCACAAATACTTGAGGCATATCGCTAGGAGTCTCTTTCTTTTGAAATGTCTTTGTAAAGTCATCTTCTGCCCTGCGAGCACTTTCGTCTCCGTGGAAAATTGAGACAATTTCTTTCGCAAGGCGCATTTTGCTATCACGAGGATTTGATCCCTCTTTAAGTGACTTTTCAATATCTTTAACTTCAGACAAAGAAACTCTAGTAACCGCAGTAAAGTACGAAATAATTGTTTCATCTTTAATACTCATAACTTTTCCGTACATATCTGAAGGAGAAGTGGTGAGATTGATTGTATTACCCCAACTTGAACTCATTTTCCTGCCGTCAATACCTGAAATAAGCTCAGTTGTGAGAACATGTTGTGGTTTTTGGCCTCCATGTTCCTGAAGTTTTCTACCAGCAAGAAGATTGAAACGCTGATCTGTTCCACCTATCTCAACATCCGCTTTAACAGCGACACTATCGTAACCCTGCATGAGTGGATACAACACCTCCCTAAGAGAAACTCGCTTTCCGTTGTCAAGTCGCCGTTTAATATTTTCACGCGCTATAAAATCAGAAACTGAAAATTGATCTGCATGCTCGCCAATTTCTTTATAAGTAAGTTCATTAAGCCATTCTGAATTGTATCTCTTTTCAACTAAAGACATGTCTAGTACCATTCCCGCTTGTTCAAAATACGTTTGTGCATTTGATCTGACTTCGTCATGGGAAAGCATTGGGCGCTCACTTTCTTTATCAGAAGTATCACCAACAACACCAGTTGCGTCACCAATAATAAAAACAATGGTATGTCCAAGATCTTGAAAATCTTTCAGTTTTAAAAGTTGTACTGCGCGACCAAGGTGAATGTTTGGACTTGTTGGATCAATTCCAAGCTTTATCCTAAGTTTTTTTCCTTTTCCAAGTTCGCGTTCAAGTTCTTCCTTAGAAATAACCTCAACAACGCTTCTCTCAAGCGCTGTATTTATTTTATTTTTATCAGTACTTACAGACTTTCCAAAAATACCGAGCATATACAATACTCTAGCATAGACGCTTTCTTTGTGATATTACTGCCCATGCTACTATAATAAGAATGAGCGGAAGGAAAAAGCGACGTTCTTGGTTTAAGAGATTTATTACCTATATGCTGATTATAGGGTTTTTTGGTGTTGGATCCGTTGTTTTATGGGCGGCAGCACTTACAGTCCCCGATCTTGAATCTTTTGAGAAACGTAAGGTAGAACAGTCAACAAAAATATACGATAGGACCGGAGAAGTGCTTTTATACGATTTGCACGAAAATATACAACGCACCGTTGTTCCCTTTTCTGAAATCTCTCGACATATAAAAAATGCATCTGTTGCCATAGAGGATGCGGAATTTTATGAGCACAAAGGTGTTAAGCTAACAGCAATTATACGAGCAACACTTGTTAACTTGGGTTCGCTTGGATTTACACAAGGAGGTTCAACAATTACACAACAAGTTGTAAAAAACTCACTCTTAACTTCAGAAAAAACAATAGCGCGTAAAATTAAGGAATGGGCACTTGCTCTTAAACTTGAACAAAAAATATCAAAAGAGGAAATTCTTGAACTTTACTTAAATGAAACGCCATACGGCGGTAGCGTATACGGAGTTGAAGAAGCAAGTCATGCTTTTTTTGGAAAAAGTGCTGCTGACGTTGAGCTTGCAGAAGCGGCGTATCTTGCATCCCTACCACAAGCACCAACTTACTATTCACCATACGGAAATCATCAAGAAGAACTTGAAAACAGAAAAAACCTGGTTCTCAGTCGTATGAAATCGAGCGGATTCATAACTGACAAAGAGTATGACGACGCTAAAACAGAAGTTGTTGAATTTATGCCACAACGAACGGCGGGTATACGAGCACCGCATTTTGTATTTTTTGTACGCGAATACCTTGAATCAAAGTACGGTGAACGCGCACTTGATGAACGTGGATTTCGCGTTATTACCACACTTGATGCAGAGCTTCAGGCTCGCGCAGAAGAGATTGTGTACAAATTTGCTATAGAAAATGAGGAGAAGTTTAATGCAGAGAATGCCGGACTTGTGGCACTCGATCCTAAAACAGGCCAAGTACTTGTTATGGTCGGATCTAGAGATTATTTTGACGAAAATATAGATGGGAACTTCAATGTCACGCTATCACACCGCCAACCAGGTTCCGCATTTAAGCCATTTGTATACGCAACAGCATTTGACAGAGGGTATACGCCGGATACAGTCGTATTTGACGTTAAAACACAATTTTCAACGCTGTGTGAGCCGGATGACTTAACAAGCGAGGACGACGAGTGTTATTCGCCGGTAAACTACGACGGCGAATTTATAGGACCGGTTACCTTCCGCAATGCTCTAGCACAATCAATCAACGTTCCTTCAGTTAAGGCACTATATCTTGCAGGACTCGAACCTTCACTTAAGTTTGCAAAGGATATGGGAATTACAAGCCTTACCGACATATCTCAGTACGGACTCACACTTGTCCTTGGAGGCGGTGAAGTATCTCTTTTAGAGCTTACTAGCGCATATGGAGTGTTCGCAGCCGAAGGTATGCGCAACCCCGACGCTAGAATACTTCGAATTGAAGACAGTGACGGAAGTGTACTTGAAGAATTTACTAAACATCCGGTTAGAGTGCTCGATGAGGATGTGGCACGCATGATTTCAGACGTTCTTTCCGATAATGAAGCGCGTGCACCGGCATTTGGACAATATTCGGCATTATACTTCCCAGGAAAAGACATTGCCGCAAAAACAGGTACTACGAACGACTTCCGAGACGCATGGATTGTTGGGTACAGCCCAACAATTGCAGTGGGCGCATGGGCAGGAAACAACGACAACAGCCCTATGGAGAAAAAAGTAGCTGGTTTTATTGTTGCTCCTATGTGGAACACATTTATGGGTGAGGTACTTGAAAAACTACCTAACGAACACTTTACACCTCCGCCAATAGTAAACGACGAAGACTTTAAACCTATACTGCGCGGACTGTGGCGAGGTGGAACCTCATACACCATCGATACATTTACCGGTAAACTTGCAACAGCATTTACTCCTCCTGAAACTCGCGAAGAAAAAGTGGTGACAGATATTCACTCTCTTTTATACTGGGTTGATAAAAATGACCCACTAGGAGAAAAACCTAAAAAACCAGAGAAGGATCTGCAGTTTGAAAGATGGGAATACTCCGTGCAGGAGTGGAAAAAAGAAAATGGGATAGAAAATGAAAGCGAAGATGTAATACCGACTACATATGACACCGCCCACACTCCGGAACGCTCTCCAAAAGTCACTATTTTAAGTCCTCAAGCAGGTGTATCCTACGGAGCTGGTAGTCGGATTTCGGTATCTGTTGGTATGGACAGCGCATTCCCAATTAAGAAAGTGGACTTTTTTGTAAATGGAGTACTTATTGGGTCAAGCAATAGAGCTCCATTCTCACTTTCATTTATTCCAGCTGATACAACAGGTATTGAGAGAGTAAATCGTCTACGTATAGTTGCATTCGATACTATTTTCAACAAAGGAACAACTGAAACGTTGTTTAACGTAAATTTCTAACTTATTTTATGTCGCGCACAGTGTTTTTGTGCACACCAAGTTTATTTTGAAGCTCTCGAAGAATTTCTGCTTTGTGAGCCAATACCTCACTCTTCACTGTAGGATGTGTTTTGAGGTGTATTGTGCCTCTCTGGACATCACACTCATGTTTGTGGAGAGTAACACCAATAATCTCTTTAACTACAGAAATACATGCGTCGCAGATTAGACGTTTTGGAGGAGTTAATGTACTAAATTTTGTCAGAAGAGATCCGACGTTTTTAAACATATTTAACGATTCATCGGCATAACTAAATATAGAAATGAATTATCAGATACTCCACGAATAACGACAGGTTTACTAAGTCCTGAAAAAGTAAGCGTGACACTATCAGCTGAAATAGACTGGAAGCAGTCGCTAATATATTTGTAATTAAAGTGTATTGAAAGGTCTTCTCCGGTTACTGCAGCTTGTATTGACTCAGCTGTTTCACCAAGATCCTGATTACTGGACGTGAGTACGAACTTTTTCTTAGACGGCTTGATTTCGAAACGAACCTGATTAAACTTATCAGAAAAAACATTGGCCCTTTTTAAAGCACTTATCAAATCTTGCTTCAACACCACAACCTCTGTGGTAGTTTTCTTTGGAATAATTTGTTTATAGTCAGGAAATGAACCATCGATAAGACGTGATGTTAAATATACATTAGGCGTAGAGAATGCAAGTTGGTTTTGAGTTAAGTGAACAGTAATATCTTCTTCTTCGCCAATATATTCAAGTACACGAAGCACCTCAAGAACATTTTTAAACGGAATTAAGATTGGATTAAATGATTTAAGGTTTTTTACAGGAATCACCTTTTCAGCAAGCCTAAAAGAGTCTGTTGCAACAAAAATAAGTGTTCCGTCGTGTGGATATATATAAATACTTGCAAGCTCTGGCTTAACCATTGATAGAGAAGCGCTGTACCATACCGCACGGATACCTTCCATGATGCTTTTTGCTTTTATATTGATCGGTTGAGCCTCATTTACTTGAGGTAGTGAAGGAAAATCATCGTGGTTTTGTGTTTTTATAAGTGTTTTACTTGTTGTTGTAGTAACAGCTATGTTATTGTCCACACTTTCAAGTTTAATTTCACTTGGAGTGTGTATGTTTGAAAGAATAGTACCAAGTATTCCACCAGGTATTGCCGCAGATCCATCCTCATAAACTTTTGATGGAATACTAATTTCAATACCTAAATCAATATTTGTTGCTTTAATAGTAAGTTTTGGTTTTTTTACTGTAAGTAAAAGACAACTAAGAACAGGTAGAGAAAGATTTTTTCCAACAATTTTCTCAGCAATAGATATTGCATTTAAAGTATTCTCTTTTAATAATTCTAATTTCATTATTTAAATATTTGTTTTTAAGTTATTACTATTATTAGTGTTGTTGATAACTGCATATCTAAGTAATACGGCTTAGTGTATGTATTTTTTAAAAAAGTGGAAATGTGTATGTGTGTTATTTAGGTATTGATAACTTGTGTATTACTTTTCTGTGTTTGAGTACCTAAATATTAATCCCATAAGTCTGCACGTATACGACACAACTAATTAACTACTTTTACATATATTATCCACAGTTATTTCAACAGTGATCGAACCTGATTAAGCTCTTGTACTAATCCACTATCGACTTTCAGATCGTTTCGAACTTTCTCACACGAGTGTATAACCGTTGTGTGATCCCTACCTCCAAGTTTTGATCCAATAGTGGGATAAGAAACACTGAAGTCTTCTCGCAAGATATACATAATAAGCTGTCTTGGGCGTACAATTTCTTTATGGCGAGTTTTTTCGTATATAGAATTCTCTTCAATGTTATAGAATTCAGCAATTTTTTTAATAACCTCTTTTGCTGATATTAACTTTTTAGGCCTGGCGTTGCTTTTAACAAGATTTTTAACCTCAACAAGATTAAGTGACTTACCTTTTAGTTGTGTTTGACAGATAAGTGCATTTAAAGCTCCCTCAAGCTCCCTTATGTTTCCTTGTATTGTTTCCGAAAGGTATCCAACGATCTCGTCGTCAACAATAAAATTATGTGTAAGTGCTTTTGTTTTTAAAATAGCCATCCTAGATTCTCCATCGGGTTCAGGAATGTCAACAATCATTCCTGCCGAGAAGCGTGATTTAAGGCGATCTTCCAAATTAGTGATGTAATTTGGGTGTTTATCTGATGAAAAGACGATCTGCTTATTGTTTTCATATAGTGTGTTGAAAAGGTGAAATAGCTCTTCCTGTGTCTTCTCTTTATTTGAGAGAAACTGTATATCATCCATTATAAATACGTCATATTGACGGTACTTATCCTTAAAAGCATTTACATTATTGCTCTGAATTGCATTTAGGTAGTCAATTGCGAAACGTTCTGATGTAACGTAAAAAATTTTTTTATTTGGCGCTCCTTTTTTTAACTGATTACCAACTGCTTGTATTAAATGTGTTTTTCCACGTCCTGTCTCGCCATATATAAATAACGGATTGTATGCAATGCCCGGTTTTATTGTAACCGCTTGCGCCGCCGCGTGCGCAAGTTCATTAAATGGTCCTACAACAAATGTTTCGAATGTGTATCGTGGATTTAAGTTGTCTTTTCTGTTTATATAATGCTCATTTAACGGAAGTTCTCCCCGTACAGTAGAAGGCATTAGAGCATCTTCTGATGGAGTTTTTTGTTTCTCCTCTTTTGCTATATTGTATTCAATGCCGCGTACGTTATCTGAAAAACTTCTAAGCGCACGCATAATTGATTTGTGATATTTTGTCGACAACCAGTCTTTAACAAACTGATTCGGTACACCCAAATACACTACCCCGTCCTCTTGTTTAATGATGTGTGTATTTTTAAACCACGTACTGAAATTTGCCTTTGAAATATTAAGTTCAACATCAACTAAAACGTTTTCCCATAGCTGTTTATTTTCAACCATATATATAATAAATGCGTAAAAGCAATATGTATTATATATATCTTACTCGAGATGGTGAACTTGCTTGCTCCCGACAATTATGGTACTAACCTGTTTACAACATGTGAATATACATTTCGAACTGAAGAAGTAACATTGTCAAACCTTCCCTTTTTATTTAGACTATCCAACTGCTTAGAGATGTAGTATATTACCTTGACTGTATTACTATGCCAAAAAGAACATATCAACCTAATAAAAGAAAGCGAAAAAAGACACACGGTTTCCTCACTAGGACAAAAACTTCTAGTGGAGTCAACACTTTGACTCGCAGAAGGAGAAAAGGGCGTAAAAAGCTTGCGGTTTAGCTATATATTAATATGCTTCCAAAAAGAATACGTATGACGCGGCCATTATTCCGTGCTCTTATTAAGAATGGGCGCAGTTTTAACGCTACCAACCTATCACTGAAGACATATAAAGCGCCGGATAGTAGCCTTGCATTCTCTGTAGTTGTTCCAAAAAGTGTCTCACGCAAGGCATCTCACAGAAATACCCTCAAACGGCGAGGATACCACGCAATAAAGGAGATCATTCCAGAGATTACGAGCCCTCATCACAGCGTGTTCTTTTTAAAGCGTGGTTCAGAGACTCTCTTATTTCAAGAGCTCAAGAGAGATATTTCTTCCCTATTGCGAAAAGCAAAGCAAATCCGCTAGAATAGTTGAATGATTGAACTTTTTAACACACTCATCTTTGACCCGTTATACAACGGGCTCATTTTTTTAGTTTCCGTAGTGCCGTTTGCTGATGTTGGTATTGCAGTAATTCTCCTTACAATACTCGTTCGTATTATTCTCTTTCCTCTTTCTCTTAAAGCTACGCGTACTCAAATGTTGGTACGCGGTCTTGAACCGGAACTAACTAAAATCAAAGAGAAGTACAAGAAAGATAAACAAGAGCAAGCCAAGCAGACGATGGCTCTTTATAAAGAGAAAAAGATTAATCCGTTTTCGAGCTTTTTATTTATTTTTATACAAATCCCTATTATTTTAGGATTGTATTGGGTTTTCTTCCGTGGAGGTCTTCCTGAGGTTAATGTTGATATTCTATATTCGTTTATTTCCACACCAGAGCTTATAAACATGGAGTTTCTCGGTCTTGTAGATGTGTCTGAACGAAATATTATTCTCGCACTTCTTGCAGGTATCACACAGTTTTTTCAGGCAAAACTATCACTTCCACCTCTTAAAAAACGCTCTCAAAACCCATCACTTAAGGACGATCTTGCTCGCAGTTTTCACATGCAGATGCGGTATATTCTCCCTATTATTGTTGTGGTTATTGCTTACACAATTTCTGCAGCTATTGCTATTTACTGGACGACGAGTAATCTGTTCTCCATAGGGCAAGAGATATTTGTGCGACACCAGATGAAAAAAGAGAAGGAAAAACAAAGCCCTATATCTTAAAAATGGTATGGAATCTACAGAGGCAACAATTGAAAACACCGCTCCAGAAACACCAAAATCTTCAGCTGTATCTAAGGAGGAAGTTCTGCGGCTTGTAGAAGACTTTCTTAAAAAACTTACTATTGATGTTGAAAAAATTGACGTTGTTGACACCGATGTGCATCAAATTCTTTCAGTTAAAACTGCTGATTCAGGAATTCTTATCGGTAATAAAGGAGAAAATCTTCGTTCTCTAAATCACATTCTTAAAAAAGTTATTGAGAAAGAGTTGGGAGAAGATTCCGCAGAGTTTTTAGTTGATATAAATGGCTATCAGAGTAGAAAAATAAGAGAAATTCGTGAAAAGGCACGTATGCTTGGTGAGCGGGCGCGTATGTTTAAATACAATGTTGAAATGATGCCAATGAATGCGTACGAGAGAATGATTGTGCATTCCGCATTTACCGATGATCCGGATATAGAAACAGAGTCCCAAGGAGAGGGTCGGTTCCGTCGTGTCATTATTAAGATAAAAAGTACGGACTAGTTTTCTTCGCTTGACTCGGTACTTTCTTTAAGGCGAAGACTCCATAGCGTGGAGTCTTTTTTGTTTGTAAAGATAATGTACTCCTCGCTTGGGCTAAGTATTGGACTTGTTGTATCAATTTCAACACCTGCCAATTGATCAGGGATAGCTACAAGCTCTGCAATTCTATCTTCAGAATTAATTTTCCATATATCATCGGAGAATGATATCAATCCTTGATACCAAATGTCGGGGTAATCCCCTTGTGGAATAACTTGAGGCACTGCGCAAAATGTGGCTTCTTTTTCTTTTTTACTCCATGCGCATTTTTCAGGAAGTGTTTGTACTGGAAGAGTCTTCCTTTCTTGGCTTTTAATGTTGTATGTATACAAGAAAATCTGTCCGTCAGAACTTTCTGATAATATAACTTTTTTAGTATCAGGGCTTGTAAGAACGGTAAGTCCTAATATACCGCCAAGGATTTTTTCAGACTCCTCACTTCTGGTATTTATATGAAGTACCAATCCGGCGGCTAGAGCAGATGGTTTTGTTGTTAGGGTTACTGTGTCGCTCTCTGGCCAGTCTGAAAGCCATTCAGTAATTGGAGATGCAAGCACTTGATCTCTGTTCTCCCCTTTTGTGTCAGAGGTTACACCTATTGAACCCTCCGTACCATCTACTGTATAAAAAAGAAGGTTTTCTTCTGGCGCGACACTCAAGCTTGTTATATTTCTTGGCAAAAAGTCTCCATCTAGTGTGATTTCGCCATCTTCATTTTCTATTAGAGTTATTGCAAACGTTTCAATGCGTTCATTGTCTTCATCTATATACTGAATAACTGTTGTATTGCCGTCAGGCGTCCATAATGCTTTTTGAATCTTTGGGATTGTTGTATTTGAAAGCCGTGTTGTTTTAAGTGAGTTGGTACGTGTTTCAAATATATGTCCTGTACCGCGTTCGATGTATCGAATAATTTCTTCATCTTCTCCATATACAATTGCTCCGGCAACTGGGTTTACCGACACTTGCCTAAGCTCTGGAACTGGAAGGCCACTTAGGTCAGTATCTATGACTTCTTCCCTATCAAATCCGTCTCCATCTCGTAGTAAGTCACTGTCACCACTTTGTCCAAATGGAAACAGATTTCTAAACTCATCAAATTCGCTTCGCTCACTATCTTCTAGGTAAAAGAAATATACACCCAGAATTCCTCCAGTGATTAAAATAAAAACAAAAATTATTAAAATTATTTTTTTAGACATAATATTATTCTACACATTCGTATACTTTGCATTCTTTTCTAACAGCTTCAGATGAACATTTTTGAAGACGTTTAAATTTAAATGTACCTTGGCATTTTTCTTCCAATTCAAGGTATTCCTTAGTATGACCAGTCGTCTCACGTAGTAGGACTTCGTTACCAGACAACTTAATCTCTTGTCCTTCTTGAGGAGCGGTGCATTTTGTGTTTATTTTTTCTTCACCACAACCACCGGAACCATCGTCACACTCACGA
>CAJXDB010000004.1 GCA_913052285.1 uncultured bacterium
ACTATTTATTTTTTCAGGGGGGCTTTTTTTAAAAATTGAATGGGTTGAAACGGGACTCGGTCGGCTTCCTGTAAAGACAGGAAGTTGGTGTCATTCGCAGCGGTGCCTCAGATCTATTCTATTAAATTTGCGTTCAGTGGCTAAAGGGATGGCACCCTCGGCATCCGCCTCGGGCTATTTCCGCTAGGGCTACGAGCGCCTAGATGCCTAGGAGTGTCGCTATTCCTCGCAAATGCGCCTTGCTAGGCGCTTGCTCGGGCGACACACAGTTTGGGGAGAGGAAGGAATCCTCTCCCCAGCGTCGGGCTCCTCCTCGCAGTGGTTCGCTAGAGTCTTCAGTGCCTCAGTGCGTTTGTCTTTTGTATACGCTTTGTGACTTCGTTTAACGTGCCTTCGGAGTCCGCCCTCGCACAACCCCTCTCCTCGTTTTCATCTCTGATTATGTAGTGTCGCTTCCGCTACGGTGTTTGGTGACTTCGTTCGGGTCGGCGCTCGTCCTTTAGCCCTAGACGCTCCTAGCGGAAATAGCCCGAGGCTCTGTTTGTATGTGCTTGCCCCATGCCGTGTTCACGGCTCCCGCCCGTGCGCGCACAAACTAGATTTTGCGTTAGCAAAATTCTGGTCTCCCAAAAAACAAAAGCCCCTATGGACGGGGCTTGAGTGGATGGAGACGTTGCGCTCTTGCGAGCACCAGCTTCATCCCTTGCACCTCTTTCCATGCTTGCCCTACATTGCGGCGAGTTTGGCGGAGGTGGCGTTCTGCTTTTTTGATGAGCTTCTTGCTCTGTTGCATAACACTCCTCCTTAGAGGTAGTTGGGGCGGAACCGATTGCTCGATTCCGCCCCGGTGTCTGTGGAAGCAGCGGGTTGAGGTTAGGACTTGGCCTTCGACGTGCCCTTGAGCACCTCGAAGCGTTCCAGCCAGGCGTCGATCCGCTTGGCGGCATCCGAGTTGAGGCGCTGAACGTGAAGAATCACGTCGAGCACATCTTTCTCGGGGAGCTCACCATCCTCGAACTTGTCGAGGATATCGCGGAAGACCACGACGTTCCGCTGCGAGTTGCTGCGGTACCGGTTGCTGATCTCGGACTTGACGTCCTTGATGTCGGTCGCCTTCTGGCGACGCTTCACACCGGTGATTTCGTCGCGGAGCTTGTCGACCTTCACGCCGTGCTCCTTCGCGGCGACTTCCACGCTCGCGCCCGTGTGGGCAACCGCGTGCTTCGCCTTCGCCAGATTGGCCTTCTGCAAGTTGCTGTGCGCGTCCTTGAAGACGGAGCCATGTGATTTTCAAGAACCGTGCCAGCTCATAGAGCCAACCAGGACCGTCACCGCTGATTTTGATTTCGTCGACGAGATTTTCCGGGTCGATGTCGAGTAGTTGCAAAGACCCGGCTCTTTTCTCTGACATTGTACATACCCCGCTACTGTGGACATTCATTACTATCTTACACTAAATTTTACACCCGTCTCAACCACTCTTTTTCTTGGCGGGGGAGGAGTGTTCGGGCTTTATCAGGATGTGCCATAACCTCTTCAACGATACGCTCCATGCGGACTCCCTGTGACCCTTTCACAAGAGCCAGATCTCCACTCTTAAGTATTTTTGTAAGTTCCATTCCCGCTTCGCGGGCGTCCTGTGTGATTGTGATTTGCCCTTTTTTCATTTTCTCTTTTCGAGCACCTTCTGCAATATCGCGCGCGCGGATACCAACCGTTATGAGAATATCAGCAAATTCCGCAGCCTTCTTTCCTGCCTCAAGGTGCGCGTCCGCGGTGTGACTTCCGAGCTCAAGCATGTCACCTAGAACCGCTATCTTTTTCCCTTTGACTGTTACTCTCTCGAGAGTCTCAAGTGCTCGCCCAACTGCCGCAGGAGACGAGTTGTATGTGTCATCAATCAAGGTTGAACCATTCTTCCCCTCTATAAGGCGCATACGACCAGGCGGTGGTGTATACTCACGATTCAAAACTTCGGCTATTTTAACCATATTAAGCCCCTGTGACGCGCCAACAGCGCATGCAGCCAAAATCGGGTAGATCTGGTGATTGCCAATTGTGCCTTGAACACTAATGGGAGTACTGCTTCCACAATACGAGACTCGAAAAGTCATTCCTGACGGCTTCCCATCCATATACTCTATTTCAGAATTCTGTGCCTGAAAGTCAGTACGTTTGTCAAAACCATACATAAACACAGATTGTCCTGAAGAAAGTGCATGAGAACGCACACGCTCATCGTCTCCGTTTAATACAAGTACGCCGTCATATTTTAGCGCGCGAATAAGATGCTCCTTTTCGCGCGCTACATGTTCGGCTGATTTAAAAAACTCGACGTGAACCGGAACAGACGGAAGGCTGGTCATAACAACAATATCTGGTTTTAACCAGCGAGAAATTTTCTTAATATCTCCCGGCCGATCTGCTCCAACCTCAAGCACAAGCCATGTTGGATAGTGGTTTCGAAATATAATTAACAAAAACCCCTCAGTAATATTTTTTAACCACAAGGGAATGCTGCTCCATCCATTCGGAACACCAAGGATTGTTAGAGGAACTCCAATTTCACTATTAAAACTTTTTTCACTTTTGCGCACAAAGAAAGACCCAGAGAGCACTGTGTATACAGCGTCTTTAGTGGAGGTCTTACCTACACTTCCTGTGACTGCAACTATGTTTGGTTTGTACTTTTTTAAGACGAGTATTGCCTCGCATTGAATTATAAAAATAACGACTTTTTTGAGGATATACTTCATTATTTAGTGAACTATCGATCAGGTTGAATTTCAAAATAATTTATAAGAAATGTGACTATGTCTGAAAACGGATGGGTAAGCGTTTGTGAAGCATACCGAACCTCCTTAGGTTCTACCGTAAAAAGAAAAACTAAGAATTGCGGATCGTATGCCGGCACATACCCAAAGAATGAATGCAGGAATCGGTCATCATAGTAGCCGCGCTCTCCACTTTTTGCAATTTGAGCCGTACCTGTCTTTGCGGCAACACTATATCGATCACGCTTTACTGCACCGTCCAGAAGCGCCTCGTCGACTACTTGAACAAGCATCCGCGTTACTTCTTCGGCGGTCTCACTCTTGAAAACCTGCTCTGGTGGTCCAAAAGTTACTTTCTTTGAAAGCCCGGAGGTGTAAGCGATTTCTTGTGCTATATGAGGCGTAATAGTCATTCCATCATTTGCGAGCGCTCCGAGCGCTCGCACTGTTGCAATCGGTGTCATAGCTATCCCCTGCCCGAATGATGCGGTCGCGTATTCAAGCGTTCTTGGACTATATAGGTTTGCGACAAGGCCGGCACTCTCATTTGGCAAGTCAATTCCGGTCTCTTCTTCAAGCCCAAGCGATAGCATGTAATCACGAAAGTCCTCTTTTCCAACTTCCTTCATTATAAAAGCGGCACCTGTGTTTAATGACTGATTTAAAACCTCCTGCATTGGAACACGCTTGCGCCCTTTTCCGTCAAAGTTTGAGATTGTTGCACCATCAATATCAATGCTTCCACTGTCGTAATACGCAGTATCTGCGATTACTGCACCACTATCAATGCCAATTGCCATTGTTAAGGGTTTTATAATCGAACCCATCTCATATACATTTTCAACAAGAGGATTGGCAAATACAGCCGAACTTTTTTCTTTCTGAAATGAATTCAGGTCAAATGTCGGATAAACCCCGAGTGCCACGATGTCTCCACTCACGGGATCAATGATTACGCCTCCGGTAAGCTTGGAGTCCCAAGTGTCTGAAATGTCAACAAGCGAACGCTCAAGAAATACTTGCACAGACGGCTCTATAGAAGTAACGACATCCCCCTCATGTCCTATCTCGCCGTCACGTATAGCACTTCCCAAACCTGAAAAAACCTCTGCAAAAAAATTAGTATATAAGGATTTATCTTCGCGCCCAAGTGTATCTTCGTAATATCGCTCAAGACCGTAACGTCCTGAAAGTACGTTATCATCAAATCCCACAAAACCAACGGTTTGTGCCGCAAGTTCTCCTCCTGGATAGAAACGCCACCTATCGCGATAAACTTTCACACCTGGAATCTCGAGATTGGTAATCTTTTCTGCGCGCGCCGCGTCAACGCGGCGCGCAATCTCTTCGTATGGATCATCTTCTTTAGCCGCTCTTGCAAGAAATTCCACCTCATCAAGGTCAATTATTTCTGAAAGAGCTATATATAGAACCTTTGCATCTTCAATAACATTTGGATTTATGGCAACTGTAAAACCTGATTTAAGAGTTGCGGCAGAAACGAGTGTTTCATTTTTGTCTTTGAAGAAAATGGAGCCGCGATTAAACAGATCATGCCCAGGCTTTGTATATTGCCTGTCGGATTTAAGAGAGAGCTCCTCGCCATTTACAATCTGAATAAAATAAAGCCTCGCTACAAGAACCGAGGCAAAGAGAATTACAAATAGTAGTACGATGTGTACTCTGGTTCTGAATTCCGATTTCATTATTGATTAAGTGTAAGACTTCTTGTGAGTGCACTTGTACGAGTGACAAACGTTTTATTATGTGTTCTCTTAAATCCCAAAGAAAGCGCGTACTCCTCATTTATTGTAGTGCTTCGTGCAATATAACTTGATTCAAGGCTTCCAATTCTTGAATTTATTCGAGCTATATCCTGCTCTATCTCTTCAAGAATAAGCGCATTCACAACAGATGCTCCTACAAGATAGAAGTACAGACTAACAAGTCCCACAACAAAAATAATCAGTATCCAAAATACCTTTCTTTCTATTGTATTTATTGCTAGTGATCTACTCCGCATGTTTTTCAATAATTCTTAATTTTGCACTTCGTGCACGTGGGTTTTTTATAACCTCCTCCCTTTCAGGAACAATAGGCTTTTTTGTGATAATTACTCCCTCGTGAAGCCTTTTTTTCTCTTTAAAAAATAGTTTGACTGTACGACCTTCAAGGCTGTGAAATGATATAGCGACTATTCGCCCGCCTGGCTTAAGACAAGTAAATGCTTTCGAAAGTCCTTCTTCTATACATTCAAGTTCGTCATTTACGGCAATTCTAAGCGCTTGAAATGTTCGTGTCGCAAAGTGAAGTCTTTTGTGCTGGTACCTCTCCGGTACAGAGTTCCGTATAACCTCAAGAAGTTCAAATGTTGTCTCAATCGGTTTTTCTCTTCTCGTTTCTACAATTCCTTCTGCAATTTTTCTCGCATACCGTTCTTCCCCGTAGCCGAGGAGTATATCTCGAAGCACTTTCTCGTCCCATTCATTTACAATTTCACGCGCTGTCAACTTGGACTCCGCCTGAGCAAATGTCATGAGAAGCGGTTCGTCTTTTGTAAAGCTGAACCCTCTTCCGGGTCCTCCAGCTGGCGTATCGAGTTGATCTGAACTTAAACCAAAATCAAATAAAACTCCTTGAACATCGTGTATACCTTTTTCAGAAAGAATAGTGTCTAAGTTTCTATAACTTCCCTCTACAAGCTCTACCTTGCACGGTCCGAGAACATTCTTACGCGCCCTTGTAATTGCATCTGCATCCAAATCAATCCCAAGAACTGTGCCATTCTCCCCAACAGTCTCGCAAAGAGCCTTTGCGTGCCCTCCTCCATTTACAGTCCCATCAACAACAGTATCTCCAGGCTTAAGCGCCAAACCTTCTATAACCTCATGTAAAAGAACTGGGATGTGACTCGTACCGTTGGAAGTCATGCTAAATCATCCCAACATCCCCTAATTTCTCCGCAAGCGTGTCTGCCTCCTTCTCAATTCGGCTCTTGTATGTATTCCACGTGCGCTCATTCCATATCTCAATTCGAGAGTGAACGCCGGCAAGGACTACTTTGTCCTTAAGACTTGCAAATCGCCGCAAGAAGTCAGGAATTAAAACCCGTCCAGAAGAGTCAACGTCTACCTCAGTCGCGCCGGAAAACATGAATCTCCCAAAGCCTCTCGAATCTGCTGCCCCAAACGGTAATTCGCTTAATTTCCGGGAGATCGTCTTCCATTCTTTCTCTGGGTAGACAAATAGGCAGTTGTCGAGACCTTTGGTTACGACCACCGTTTTCCCAAGAGCTCTCCGAAATTTCGCCGGAAGGGAGAGACGCTTCTTCGGGTCGAGCGTGTGTATGTATTCTCCAATAAGCATGCTGATCCATGTATCCCACTTTATCCCACTAGAGCTTTAGTATATAACACTCTGCCCCACCCCACCAAAACAAGTTATCCACAGAAAAAACTATCACTTGATGGCAAATTGTAAGATATTTGACAAAAAATCTACTTATTGTATTTTCTGTACAGAAAGCAATTCTAACAGGATGTAGATATGAGTTTTTGGTTTGTCTTTGCGCTTATAGCCGCACTGGCTATTTCCCTTGCGGTTAAATTAGGCCTCGTTAATGCACGGCATAACGATGCAGATGATGCCGCACTAGGAGGCATGTTCATCGCAGTCTTCATCGCAGGTTCACTAAGTGGAATCAGCGTCTTTGTCTCTGAGAATGTCTCTTCGAAAACTGCATTTGCCAACGAGACGGGTGTCATCGCTTCGTATGACAACTCCATTCTCCTATGGCAATGGAACGATGTCTTTGAAGCGGAGGCTTTTTCCTACGAAGAACGTTCAATCGACATCGCGGCGACAACAAGACCGATCACAACTAATCCGAGTATCCACTCGGTCTCATATACTGTTACGGTCACAACATGTGGGGAGCCGCGGGTATGCTGGGAAGCGCTCCAGGCGGCAAAAAAGACCACGAGCGGAACGCTTGAGGGGGTTGTCCGACTTCACCTGAATGACCTGCACGCCGAAGACCATGCGAAATTCCTCGCATTCACAAATTCAGAGGTGCCGGCACAGCAAGAGAAGCTCAACGGTCTTGTGAGAGACTTCATTGAACCGAGGCTTCCTGCCGGCATTAAGGTCACCGATGTACATTTCCAAACCCTGTGATCCGCAGCACCAAAACGAAGACCGGACGCCTGCAGGCGTCCGGTATTTTTTTATTTCGTCACCTCCAAGAGCCGCTTCTCTAAAAATTCGCGATCAAGTACTGATAGAAACCAGCCAGCTTTTGGACCGCTCTCTTTTCCTAAGAAAGAAAGATAAACTGCGCTGAAAAACTCTTTAGGATCTATATCAGATGACTTTCGTATTTCGTGAAGTGTGGTGTGGAGCTCTTGCCCGTCAAGCGAGTCCTTCGTTTGTATGTACTCACGCACTTTTGTAAGGAGTTTCTTCTGCTCATCTGAGAATTGTTTTGCATTTTCAGGAACACTGTCAAGCTGAAGCTCAAATTTAAATTCCTCCGGTGCATACTCGGTAAGCCACCTTGATGCGTAATACATTCGATTCTCAAGCTCTTTGCGATCTTCTTCGGTAAGCGGTTCTCCCTTTATTTTCTCCACTTCATCCTCAACATTCATGTGAGACATCTGTACAAGAAATGCAATCTGCGAGAATCTCGGCAAGAATCGCTCAGGAATGGCAGTGCGTTCCTCCGGTGCATGGATAAGTTCAAAGAGACGCGTGAAGTCGTCTTTCGTATCACTCCAATATTTCTCGGCAATCCTATCATACGTATCAAAAAGAGTCGGCACAGTATCTCCTTTAAGATTGAATTCTATTGCCTGCTTATAATTTTTCGATAGGAAAACAAGGCGATATATATGAGACGGTAAAACAGATACAATATCAAATGCCGCAGGAGCATTTCCTTTTGAGGTAGACATCTTCTTGCCATCTGCAAGGAAGAACTCATACGGAATATCAAATGGCGGCCTATGATTAAATACTTCACGTGCAATATGATTTGAAACATCACGCGCACCCCCTTTCGTCGAGAGATCTTTTCCCCCTCCCTCTACGTCAACATTGAAAACCTTAAATTTTGCTGCCCACTCCACTTTCCACGGAAGTGTTGCATTTCCATCAAATGGTGACACCTCCCCTTCATGCCCACACCCCTCGGCCCACACCACAATATCTTTTTCGCATGTGTATTTTACTTTCTCCCCATCAAACGAAACTGTTTTAGTAGTTCCAACTTTCCCACATTTTTCACACACAACAAAAAGTGGTAGCCAATCCGCAGGCTTTTCAGAGCCAGAAACTTTTTTATAAATCTCTCGTATTAATTCTGCATTTTCAAGCGCGGTTTTTATAGTTTCATTAAACTTCCCTTCTTTATATGCAATACTTGCACGATAATAGGTTGGAGTAAAACCCATATGATTCATTACTTCAGTAAACTCTTTCGCAAAGAACTCCGGATAGTTTTCTGCTCCTTCCCCCGGTGACGGCAATGCGTAAAGCGGCATACCTAAATACTCCTTGTATTGTTCTTCTTTAAGATTTTGAGGAACACTTCTAAAGGCGTCCGTGTCATTAATCTCCCAAAGAAATTCGTTGGGAACCCCTTTTTCAGAAAAAATCTCCGCAAGAATACCGTGAATCACAGCCCCACGCATGGCACTAATAAGCATACGCCCAGATGCAGTCTTTTCATCTCTAATAACAAGAAGGTCTTTCCCTTTTAACTTCTTTTCTATGTCGTTAACTATTTTGTCTGCCCAAAACATACAACCATCGTAGACCACTCGTCATGCATTTACAAGATGTTGTAATTGTAATTGTGTAATTGGGTAATTGGGGTCAGACCCCATTTTCCCTGAGGACATGGCAATTTTGACTTTTTTCATTATCTAGATAGACTGAATCTAGAAATGGAGAGTTATCTAATGAAAAAACTCGATGTAGGAGTAGACTTTGATGATGTCCTGATGGATTTCAATGGCGCACTGTGCCTCTTTCACAACTCACGATATGGAACTACTCTCAGCAGATCAGATATCAAGTCCTATTTTCTAGAAAAGACATGGGGGTGTAGCCGTGAGGAAGCAGTAAAAAGAGTGAGCGATTTCTATTGGTCAGTTGAACACGACACCGCTTTACCTGTTACAAGAGCTGTTGAGGTGTTGCAGTCCTTACAAGAAAGTGTTTCTTTCACAATCGTAACTTCCAGACCTGAAAGTGTGAGTACACAGACCCTAAACTGGCTCAATAAGTATTTCTCAGGATTGTTTGAAGAGGTCCGGTTTACAAGTCACTTTTTTCACGAAGAGGGACTGATGACAAAAGGAGAAGTATGCAGAGAAATAGGAATTAAATTTTTCATTGATGACGCACCGTTCCATATTGACGATGTAGCATCCGAAGTTGAAACTGCACTTCTCTTTGACACTCCATGGAACCAAGAACATAATTCAACCTTTCCCAATGTAAGTAGAGTTCAGTCTTGGAGTGAAATTCTTACAGTCCTGAAAAACTAACCGCCTCGACATTCGAGGCGGTTTCTGTTTTTGGGTGAAGTCTGATCCTAGAGTAGTTTTTTATTTATAGCTCAACCTCTATTCAACTGAGAGTACTTTGTAGTTCATCTTACCGCTTGGTGTTTCAAATGAGAATGTTTCTCCTTTCTTTTTTCCCATCATTGCTTCTCCAAGCGGTGATTGGTGTGAGATTTTCCGCTTGTGCATGTCTGCTTCTTCAGATCCCACAATCGTATACTCATGTTTTTCTTTTTCTCCGTCTTTTTGAATCGTAACGGATGAGCCAAGACTTACAGCATCACTTTTTTTATGCGACACAATTTTTGCAGACTTCAAAATTGATTCAAGTTTCTGAATACGTTCTTCAGTTGCCGCCTGCATTTCACGAGCCTCCTGATATTCTGCATTTTCTTTCATATCACCCAATGACCGCGCGTATTCCAAACTTTCTGCAATCTCCTTTCGGCGCTTTGTTTTTAAATAATCGAGCTCTTTATTGAGCTCTTCAAATTTCTCCTTAGACAAATATTCTTCTGTTTCTGACATAATAGTTGTTGTATTGGAAATGTATTGTACACAAGCACTTTTAAAAGTCAACAGAGCTATTTGATATATTCTGGGGTATTTGCACCCATCCACTCAAAAAATTCACGCATTACAAACGGGGCTCCTGTTACTCCCCCACTTGGTCCGCGCTCCATTAGCGCGGCGAAGGCATAGCGCGGAGATTCGTATGGGAAAAATCCAATAATCCAAGAATTTACTAATCGTTTCGAGGCAACTTCGGCGGTTCCTGTTTTTGCGGCTATTTTAATGCCTGGAACAGCAAGACTTCTGGCAGTTCCCGATGTAACTGCACGCCGCATGCCTTCTTGTACAATCTTAAGGTGCGCATCATCGACTCCAACGACATCTTTTTCAGTTTCTTCGCCTAGCACAAGTGTTGGAGTCATGAGCGTTCCTCTATTTGCTATTGCAGATACGGCGCGAACTGCCTGTACCGGAGTAATTTGAAATCCATACTGACCGATCGATGTGTTGTATGTATCACCGAGCCGCCACTCGTCACCAAGGAAGTTGGCCTCCTTCCACTCCGGATTTGGAACAACTCCATCGGCTTCCGGAGAAAGTTCAATCCCACTTCTAACACCAATACCGAATGCTTTCATGTATTCTCCAATTTTCTCAATTCCAATTCCTTTTTGAGATTCAAATCCTCCTCCCACAGTATAGAAATATACATTCGACGAAACCGAAATAGCGTCCCGCATATCAACTAGTCCATGCACCTTCCAGTCTTTAAATACAGAGAACTTTCCTGGGGCATATGGGTGAGGTACTGAAATAGAACCAGTACTAAGAATTTCTTTTTCCGGATTAATTATTCCCTCTTCAAGCACTCCCACCGCTAAAAATGGTTTTACTATTGACCCTGGTGTATAGAGCCCTGCAACCGCCCTGTTTAAAAACGGTTTTCTGGAGTCGTTCACATACTGCTGTACTTCTTCTTTTGGCACACCATCAACAAGTACCTGCGAAGAATATTCCGGATAACTTACCAGAGTAATTATCTCACCACTTTCAACATCCATAAGCACTCCGGATCCTCCGACAAAACCTACATTAAGAGCAAGGTCACGTATGAATCCGTATAACGCCTCGTTAAGACGCGCGTCAACGGTAAGTGTTATGTCTTCTCCATCTTCCGGCATATATACAGAACTTTCAGACTGCAAACTGCCAAATACGTCAGTTTCAATGATTTTTAATCCATTATGTCCACCGATGCGATTATCAAGCGCTTTCTCAACTCCTGCGATTCCTGAAAACTCCTCTTGATAGTACGTACCGCTCTTATCTTTCAAAGGATATCCTACATAGCCAACAACGTGTCCTAGACCTGGCCGGTCATCATACGCTCGAAGTGAAAAATCACTGTCTTCACTTGGCACGTTCCATGCTATTTCAACGCCGTTTCTGTCGTAAATAACTCCGCGCTCTGCAAATACTAAAGAATGAGACAGTCTATTTTGATCGCTTTGAAGCACATAAGTCTCTCCATCTGTAACCTGAAGCGTCCACAACTTTGCAATAAATAAAATACCAACAAGCACACATACAAGACCAAGGAGTAGAAATGTCTGCTTACCAATCGACTTCTCAAACCGTCCTTCAAATTGAGTGGTATCAAACTCCGGCAAATTTGATGAGTCCAGGAAAATTTCATCCGGAGCAATTTCGTGATCATCCTTGTCTCTGTCTCGTGGACGCATTGAATCCAGAAATGAGAGAATACTTCTTACGAACCGCATACGCTATGGCGAATATAAGCTCATGTGTTTCCTCATGTAAATTGCTGTCACTAAAAATATTAGAAACGTTAATGAAAATACAAATTGGAAACCAAAAAAGTTCGGAATTGAAGCGCTGTATAAAAAGTCTGCAATGAGTCCTAGAATGAGTACCTCAGGTGCAATAAATGCAAGAAGAAATAAGGCGCCGACAATAAGTACTACCCACCACGGAAAGAAAAAAATACTTACAATCAGGAGAAGGTTGAAGAGGATACGGTTTCGCATACGCTATTTTATTAGAACTTCGACCCACTGAAGCTCAAGCATATTAACAGGGGACTTAAATAAAATGGTTTGAAGTGCATCTGCCGGCTCCGCGTGCACCCACTCTACAATTCCAAATACTTTAGCACTTATACCTGGAAATATAACAGCATCTCCTTCCGACACATCTACACCGCGCGGTAATTTTATCTCGAAATTTCCTCCACCCTTGCCTATTGCAGTTGCAGAAATACGCTCTGGCCCGACCATTACAGCATTTTCCGTTCCAGGTGTAGAAAACAACGTTACCGTGGCAGTACTGCGATACACAGCATCTATACGGCCAATGATGATGTTGCCAGAAGCTAGTACCAAGTTACCTGCAACTGCTCCTCGGTCAAGTCCTATACCGATTACAAACGTATCGTAAAGAGACTTGTTCGGACGAGACAGTACCGCAGAAAGTACCGTTGACTCGCTGACGCGCCGTCCAAACATTTCTTTAAGTTTAATGTTCTCTGTACGAATCTCTGACTGCGAAAGCAGAGTTCTTTTCAATACAGAACGTTCACGTTTAAGCGCCTGATTTTCACGCACAAGCGACTGCTTTGAACGAAACATTTCTATACTGCCTTTTATATACACAGAGGCGGCATTTCGTGCTTCCCACACCGGTTTAGTAACAATAAAAAGCGCACCAGACAATACGTTAGGTGCACTTGCTTGAAGAATGACAACGACAATTATAAAAACTGCAATACCAATACCGAGTCTTCGTTTTATCAGTCGCTTACGTTGTAGGAGATAGTTCATCTTCGCTTTTCAAGATTACCTCATCAAAGGCATCAATGTCCTCTAGTATAACACCTGTACCACGCACTACCGCGGTGAGAGGATCTTCCGGAAGACGAACAGGAAGCTTTAAAATATCGCGGAGAAGAGAAGGCATTCCTTTTATAAGTGCTCCTCCGCCTACTAGATATATACCTCTCTGCATTACGTCTGAAAGTATCTCTGGAGGAGTTGTTTCAAGCACCTCCTTAATTGCGTCAATAAGATTGTCGACGGAGTGTGAAATAGCTTCTCGAATATCCGCGTCAGTTATAATAACCTCGCGAGGCAGTCCAGTGACCAGATCACGCCCACGTACTGTGGCTTCAAGAGGCACCTCTTCATCCTCAACGGCACAAACTTCAAGTTTTAAGTTCTCTGCAGTTTTTTCACCAACTAGAATTTTAAATTCACTTCGTATGTAGGAGACGATGTCATTATTGAATGTATCTCCGGCAATGCGAAGGTTTTTAGATCTGACAATCCCGCCAAGAGATATGACGGCAATATCTGACGTACCTCCTCCGATATCAATAATCATGTTTCCAACCGGATCATGTACAGGAAGTCGTATGCCAATAGCGGCCGCCATAGGCTCTTCAACGATAAATACTTCACGAGCCCCTGCGTTAGTTGCGGCATCACGAACAGCTCTTGTTTCAACATTTGTAATTCCGGAAGGAACTCCAACAACAACACGTGGTCCAACCATCTTTTTTGAACCGCCCTGTGCCTTACCGATTAAATACGAGAGCATTTCTTCAGTAACTTCAAAGTCGGAAATAACGCCATCTACAAGAGGTCGTACTGCCGTAATGTGGCCGGGCGTTCTACCAAGCATTTCTTTTGCCTGGCCACCAACAGCTACAACCTGACCTGTTTTTTGATTTACCGCTACAACTGACGGTTCATTTATTACGATTCCTCTACCGCGTACATAAACGAGGGTATTTGCAGTACCCAGATCAATCCCAATATCATTTGAAAATAAACTGTTAAAACGGCGAGACAGCCTATCTTTAATTTTCATACAAGAGCACTTCCGACTTCAGCCTTGTCCACCATTTTCACCTCTCCCGATCCCCTGTCAACAAGCTCTATTTTCCCTTGTGCTAGTGTTTTTTCACTGACAATAATCCTATTAGGAATCCCAATGAGATCACTGTCTGCGAATTTCTCTCCCGGAGAAACGTCTCTATCATCAAATAACACTTCTTTGCCACTTGCGACAATCTCCTCGTAAAGCTTTTCGGCTTCT
Organism: uncultured bacterium; assembly: GCA_913052285.1. GTDB lineage: Bacteria > Patescibacteriota > Minisyncoccia > Phycocordibacterales > CAJXDB01 > CAJXDB01. Next base: position 13,976 of record CAJXDB010000004.1, read on the forward strand.
TCTATACCTCCCGGAAGCGACAGTAAATGTACGTCAAATGGTGAAATATTTTTAGGCCACACAATTCCCTTTTCGTCCGACAGTATCTCGACGACTGTACCCATAAGTCTACCCGGCCCAATACCGTAACTCCCCATAACAGTTGGTTTTTCTTCTCCATTTTCCGACTTATACATAAGCCCGAGTGCATCTGAAAATTTTGTTCCAAGAGGAAAAATATTTCCCACCTCTACAGCTTTTTCTTCTGTAAGTTCTTCTTTAGAAACTCCAAGATCTTTCAGCACCTCGTCTTTGTATACTTCTTTATTTATAGCAATACCCTTCTCTTTTGAGACATAGATAATATCCTCTCCCGCACTTGTTACAGTTTGAAACTCATGGCTGTATTTACTGAACGAGCCACCGCTTGCAAAGGTAAAATATGTTTGTTCTCCAATGCCAACTCGGTCAAAAATACGTATATACGCCTCTTTTGCCTTTTCATAAAATGTTTCGTGCTCTTCCTCGTTTTTCGAGAAAGAGTAGAGATCTTTCATTATAAATTCACGTGCACGCAGAAGGCCGCTCTTTGCCCTAAGCTCATTTCTGAACTTAGTTTGAAATTGATATACGGAAAACGGTAAATCTTTATGTGAACGTATGTGATTCTTAAGTGCAAACGTAAGCGGCTCTTCGTGAGTTGTGGCAAGTCCAATTTCAGACTGACTTGCAAGTGTAGTTTTAAACCACACGTCAACAACCTGATCATCCCACCTACCGCTCTTCTTCCACACCTCTGGATCTTGAAGAGTTGTTAGAAGTAGTTCTTGTCCACCAATACCATTCATCTCTTTTCTAATAATGTTTTGTACATTATTTAAAACACGAAGACCAAGCGGTAAGTACGAATACACACCTGCCATTTCTTTATTAATAAAACCGGCCCGGATTAAAAGTTCGGCATTTTTTGAGACCTCACCTTTTGGCGCTTCACGCCGTGTTTTTGTAAAGAGTTCACTATGACGCATTGGGCTTATTGTACGTTTATTCCCTATTGTGGTCAAAATTTAATTTTGACACATAGTAGATTTTGTTGTACGTTTCAGTTGGTACCAGTAACTATAGAGGATAGTTATGAGTATATCGCTCAGATCATTGTACCTGTTTATTCGAAAACTGTTTTGGATCCTTTATTGGCAAACTTGGTGGATAAAACAAATATGTCACGATTTCAAAGACATGACGCCAGAAGAACGCAAATCGTTTATTGCTAGAAGGATTGGAAAGAAAAAGACCCCTCGATGATGCAAGCATCACGAGGGGTTTTTAAATTTTGGCAGTCGCGAGCGCCACGTACGATTCTTTTCGTCCTCGTCCTGCGACAACACTGGCTTGTGAAAAGTGAAGACCTTACGAAAGTAACCGTTCTCTACAAGCTCGCCAAGCTTATTTTGAATAATCTCTGGAAGCTCGGCAAAACTTAAGCTTACAAACTTCATATGAAGTCCTGGCCGTACCTCTTCAGAAGTCATTGCGACAGCCCATAGGACATACTGCTCGCACTCATCTGCTGACAGTCCATCCCATATTCTTGCAGCCAATCGAAGTTTTTCTCCTGTCATTCGCTTCTCCTTCAAGTATATTTGCCTTATTTTTTGCCTCTAGTTGGCAATTCGCACAATATCATTATAGGTCACCACTAGCAATAGAAGTATCAAAAGCGCAAAACCAAAACGATTCAACGCATTGACTATGGCCGGCCTAACTGGAGAGCCTTTAATTTTTTCGACAAGTACAAAAACAAGGCGTCCACCGTCAAGAGCAGGGAATGGCAAAAGATTAATCACTGCAAGGTTAAGTGAAATGAGAGCCGTAAATGATAGGAGTGCGGAAAATCCAAAAGAAGCGGCATCGCCTACAATCCCTACAATTCCTACAGGACCTGCAATCTGTGATAAGTCTGCGCTTAGCGTAAGAGCACTTCCAAGGAAAGATAGGATCGCAACGGTGACTGCTACAAGTATTTGAATGGTCATCTTGCCTCCTTCCCACAGTGCCGTGTGAGGAGGAAGTTTTAGTGTTCCGATACTACCCATGGTAATACCGATAGCAGTCTTATCAGGCTCTTGAATTATAAGTCCCGTAGTAGGCGTAACAGAAGTTGTTACCACCTCTTCCCCCCTCTCAAATGTAATTGAAATATCTGAAACACCCTGCTCAAGAATAAAATCTGAAACATCTCCTGCTATAACCGATTCAGTTGACAATTTTCCGGACTCAAGCCGAACAACCTTATCACCGATTTCAAGACCAGCTTCTGCAGCCGGAGATTCAGGAAGAACGCTCATTATTATAAGTTCAGGATTCGTAACTGCTCTCCCATCGTCAAGAGCCGCAGGAACGCCAACCATAAACCCGACTGAAAATAGGAACCAGGCAAAAAGTACATTAAAACCTACGCCCGCAATAAGCACTGCGGCCTGTATGTATTTTGGTTTATGTACGAAACTGCGGTCTTTATCCGGACCGGCTATAGACTCATCACCTGGATCCTCACCAAAAATTTTCACAAATCCTCCAAACGGCAAGAGATTAAAACTATATTCGGTTTCTCCTTTTTTAATGCCAAAAAGCTTTGGTGGAAAACCAATACCAAATTCGTCAACCCGAATCCCCGACTTTTTTGCAATAATAAAATGCCCAAACTCGTGAACAAGTATCAACGCTACCAATATGATAATAAAAATAAGTATACTCATGATTCAATAGTATTTGCTCTGCCTAAACACCCAGATTTAAGATTTACGAAACTCTTAAATCATAAATCGTATATCTCATGGGCTTCTTAGCCCATGACTTCCTTTTCCTTTCGTACCATTACCTCATCAAGCTTCTTACTACCCTCTTCAACAACTTTTTGCATATCCTCCTTGTAGCGAAACTTTTCATCTTCTGAAATTTCACCCTTTTTCGTCTGTTCCTGAATATCGTGCCATACTCTGTCACGCTCACTACGAATAGATATTCGCGCATGCTCAAGCTTGTCCTTTACCACTTTCATAAGCGCCCCGCGACGCTCTGCAGTAAGTTCTGGAAATGAGATACGGCTACCCTTCTCGTCTGTAGAGACTGAAACTCCTAAATCTGCGTCTATAACTGCCTTTTCTATGTCTTTTACCTGTGAAGCATCCCATGGGGCAATTCTAAGCGTTCTCGCATCTTCAACGGATACTGTGGCAGTCTGGCTTATAGGAATCTTGGATCCATATGACTCAACGAGCACACCATCCAAAAGAGCCGGCGTTGCCCGTCCTGTCCTTACATTTCTATACTCTTTAGAAAGCCATTCTTCAGTATCGGAAACATTTTTTTTGAATTCTGAAAAGTTGTAGGGCATTGTGCTCCAATTCTATCAGCGACTCATAAAAAATCCAGTATAAAGACTAAAATGAATCTCTACTGCCAAAACGCCGGAAGAGCCACATACCACCTTTATACAAAAACAGATATCCTCCTACAAAAAACAAAAGTGGGTAAAATATAAATTGATTATTTAAAATAAATCCTGTGGTACCGAGAGCAGCAAGCTGCATTCTGCCAAAGAAACTAGATGAGGGCTCGTCTTTTTCTACAGAGTCAGAGCTCTCATCAACATGCTTTTTTTCTTCTATTTCTTGAGCTAGCTTATCTTTTTTACTATATATTTTCTCTTTGCTGTTTTCACGAAACTCCTCAACAAATTGGACTACCGGCTCAAGTACAGAAGAAGCAACTGAAGGCACAGCATCAGTAATAGTTTTTTCTACATTTTTCACTACTCCTCCAAACTTTTTTTCTATACGACTTTCATTTGCTTTGAGTGGGTCAGAATCTTGACTGTCTAAAATCCCGTCATTATCGTCATCGGTGTCCTCTTTATTACCGACACCATCGCCATCCGTATCCACGTCAACAAATCGTTCACTTACACTGCTCTCCCACCCCTCGACAGAAATGTCCTGTTCTTCACCACCCGGCAGTGAAACAAAACCTTCTGCAATTTTTGCAACAACACTGTGATTTCCGAATGAAGGAGTCCAGTCTATCCAAACAATCTGCACATCCCCCTCACGAGTAAGAGATGCCCTAGAAGATCCTATTTCTTTGCCGTTAGAATAAAAAGCTACCGTCCCAGAAAAATCATACTCTGAACTGTTAGCTAAAACGGTATATACTCGAACAGATTTTCCTGCAAAAAACGGTTCTGTACTATACCAAATTGGATTAGTGACAAAACCAAGATTTTCAATAGTTGCAGGTTGTGCAAAAGAAACAACTGGAGAAAGTAGTAGAGTAAGTATCAGAGCTGTAAGTGTATATTTCATAGTTAAAAAGTAGGAGATGTAACCGCTATATGTTCTAAAATCATTTTGACGGACGACGATCTGTCTGAAAGATACTGCCGTATATCTCCTATATTTTTAAGAACACGAATATTTTCTTCCGACAAGGAAGATATGCTACCTTCCCCTCTCACAAGTTTTTCAAGATTATTAAGAAGCTCAATTGCTGCTCTTTTGTCCTTGGCGTCAACAATATCTTTTAAAAGATCAATTCGTTTCTTGTGCGTTGCTTTCATAAATTCACGAGCAAACTCTTCATCTTCTATATTTCTTTTTCCACTAATCAAAAATAATCTCGAGCGAAGCGTTGGAAGAAGTGATTCGCCTGAAGATACGGAAATAAAAAAAAGAGTGTTTTTTGAAGGCTCTTCAAAAAGTTTTAGAAGAGCGTTTTGTGCCTCTCTAGTAATTGAATTAAATGAGATTGAAAATACCTGATAGACTCCACTGACTGGCTTACGGCTTGCAAGTTCTTTAAGACGCCTTCCATCGTCAATGCCAAAAGTATCAAGTGAAATTTCGCAGAAGTCGGGATTCCCACGTGTGTTCATTTTGAGTTCGTCCCCACAAAATTGCCTAACAGAAGACCCATCAATTTCTTCGAGGAGGTAGGCATGGTGAAGTGACTCCTGACTAATTTCAAGCTTCATACATATATAATAGCAAATCTAGGCAGTCACTACTTCTTTGCTATGATGCTTTTCTTATATGTTTCTAGGTGATTTAAAGCTATACCAGTACCCTTTGCCACACAAAATAGAGCCTCATCGGAGAGATTAGCCCGAACGCCGGTGCGACGAAATACAAGCTCTGGAAAGTTTCGAAGCTGTGAAGAGCCTCCGGTCATGATAATCCCCTGATCAATAATATCAGCCGACAATTCTGGGGGCGTCTCCTGTAGAACATGACGTACTGCTTTTATCATTTCTCGAAGTTCACGCCCGACGGCTTTTACTATTTCATTGGTTTTAATTTCTACTGTTCGCGGCAGTCCAGATAAAAGATCTCGCCCCTTGACCACCATGACAAGTTCCTGTTCAAGTGGCACAGCTGAACCAATTTCAATTTTAATGTCTTCAGCTGTTTTGTCTCCAATTGCAAGGTTGTAATTTTTTTTCACATAATCGGCAATAGCGTGGTCAATTCGGTTTCCTGCACATTTAACTGAAGTTGACGATACGATGCCACCAAGCGAGATAACTGCAACATCAATCGTACCACCTCCAATGTCGGCTATCATATGCCCACATGCCTCGTGAATTGGTATACCAGCTCCTATGGCAGCAAGTATCGGCTCTTTTACTACATATGCATTTTTTGCTCCCGCCTTCATTGCAGCCTCAACAACCGCCCGTTTTTCAGTTCCAGAAACTCCAGCTGGGACAGAGATCATCACCTCAGGCTTAAAGAAATTCCAAGTCCCTAGTGCTTTTCGCATATAGTAGCGAAGCATTGCCTCTGTCACTTTGTAATCTGCAATTACACCATCCTTCATCGGTCTGTAAGCAATTATGCTTTCAGGAGTTCTTCCTATCATCTCCTTTGCTTCAGCCCCGACAGCGAGAACCTTATTGTCTCGTTCGGACACTGCAACTACAGACGGTTCATTAAGTACAACGCCTCGCTTTGGTACAAATACAAGTGTATTGGTTGTACCAAGATCAATACCAAGACGTGGTCGAAAAAAATTCATAATTATCGTGAAACCCTCTTTATGTTAACTCCAATAGACCGCAAGCGCTCTTCTATTCGCTCATACCCGCGATCAATGTGATACACATTATCAATAATAGATTGACCTTCCGCAACAATACCTGCAATAACAAATGCTAGACCCGCACGAAGATCCGGCCCTTCAAGAGTCCTACCTTCAAGCTTTGATGGTCCTTTGACAGCGATATTGTGTGGATTTGCCATTGTGATATGGGCCCCCATATGTACTAAATCTTCGGTGTAATTAAGCCTGCCTTCAAAAATGGTTTCAAATACAGAACATTCCCCTTTCGCCTGCGTTAGATATACCACCATCGGTGCTTGCAGGTCAGTAGAAAAACCTGGATACTCATGAGTTCGAACATCAAAAGCACTTGGCCGCACGCGAGGGGTTCGCACAACAATGCTTCCTTTTTTTATCGAAATAGGTACACCTGACTCTTTAAGAAGTGTTGTGAGTATTTCAAGATGTTCTGGTTTGCATTTTGTAATTTCAAGACGACGTGCGGCAATCGCTCCTAAAATAAGAAAACTTCCAGCCTCAATTCTATCAGGGAGTGTGGTGTAAACTTTTTTTCGGGCTCGAAGCATACCTCCTCCTGTAATCTCAATGGTAGAAGTACCGGCTCCTTTTATCTTTGCGCCACATGAATTTAAAAACTCTGCAAGATGTTCAATTTCAGGCTCGAGTGCGGCATTTTTAAGAGTGGTTTTACCCTCTGCAAGCACAGCGGACATCATGAGTGTCTCAGTGCCCGTAACACTTACTTTTCTGAAGAAAAATTCTATCCCTTTTAGTTTTTTGCCGCGGGCGGATACTCTGTATCGACCCTTTCTTAATACAGACCTTCCTCCCATTTCTTTAAAACCAGATAAAAACAGATCAATTGGTCGGGACCCTAGCACACATCCTCCAGGATGAGGAAAAGAAACTTTTCCAAAGCGCGCAAGAATAGGGCCAGTTAGAATAATAGAAGAACGCATGCGCTTGGAAAGAGTGTGATCCAAATCAGTTTTTGAAATCCCTTTAGTATTTATAGTGTAGCTGTGTGCTCCTACTTTTTTTACATCCCCTCCAAGATCTGAAAGAAGTTCCGCCATTCTCTTTACATCTTCAATATCAGGCACATTGTTCAGCTTTACCGTGTCAGAAAACAGAAGTGTTGCCGCCATTGCCTTAAGTGCTGCATTCTTAGCTCCAGATACGGCAAGTCTGCCTGAAAGCTTTCTTTTGCCTCCAAATCCCTGGACCACAAACATTTCTTTCCCATTTCTAACTGAGCTCATCCCGCTATTCTACGAGTTCGAGAGCACTTTTACAAACGAAGTGGTCTATGCGAGAATAGACACAACAGAGAAGGGAAAAAGATGACTAATGGTATACTTCGTTCTTTTCAAGAAACGTTCGTTGGTGCTATGCGAAAAGTAGGCTTTCATCCAGTGGAATCCGACGGCGACGTTGCGCACTGCCTCGCTATCGCTTCACCGAACTGTCCTGAGTGTGGTGCTCCGCCTTTTGAACATGAGGTGAAGGACTATGATCCTGCGTGGCAGGATGGAAAAGTGTATTGCAAATGCGGTGCATTCGTTCGTCACTATGACGCGGGAATATAACTTGCTCATGCCCCACTCAACGGCTCGGA
>CAJXDB010000005.1 GCA_913052285.1 uncultured bacterium
TCAATGAAAATACACCGCGTACTTGGGGGCAAGTTAAAGACTTGTCCAAAAAAACGTATACGCTCAATGGAGGATTTAAGCCTATATTACACACCGGGAGTGGGGGATGTGGCAAAAAGTCTGGAGCGTTGTCCGGCTCTGGCTCATGATCTGACAATAAAGAAAAATACTGTTGCCGTAGTATCTGACGGCTCTGCCGTACTTGGACTTGGAAATATTGGACCCGAGGGAGCGCTTCCTGTGATGGAAGGGAAAGCCATGATCTTCAAAGAGTTTGCGGGAGTTGACGCATTTCCAATCGTTCTTTCTACACAGAATCCGAAAGAGGTGGTGCAGACAATCTTAAATATTTCCCCAGGTTTTGGAGGAATTAACTTAGAAGATATTAAAGCACCGGAGTGTTTTGAAATAGAGCGTGAGCTTGTGAAGAAATTAGATATCCCTGTTATGCATGATGATCAGCATGGCACTGCAATTGTAGTGCTTGCAGGGCTTTTAAACGCATTTAAAGTTGTGGGAAAGAATATACGAAAAAGTACAGTTGTAATTGTAGGTTCTGGGGCGGCAGGCATTGCAACAGCAAAGCTTTTGCACAAATTCGGAGTCGGGGGTGTTATTGTTGTTGATAGTAAGGGGATTGTTCACAAAAAACGCAAAGGGCTAACGCCGTACAAGCGTGATCTTGCGCGTATGACCAATCCGCCTGTTTCAGGCAGACTCGACGAGGCAATTTTAGGTGCCGATGCTGTTGTGGGTGTGTCGGGGCCACGCAGGATTTCAAAGAAACAGGTGGCGAGTATGGGGGAGAATGCAATTGTTTTTGCTCTTGCAAACCCTGTGCCTGAAATAATGCCGGAAGATGCAAAAAAGGCCGGGGCGGCAGTCACTGCAACCGGGCGATCCGACTTTCCAAATCAGGTCAACAATGCACTTGTGTTTCCTGGAATTTTTCGAGGGGCGTTTGATCGCAGGGTACAAAACATTACCGACGAGATGAAAATAAGAGCCGCGAAAAACCTTGCTGGAGTGATAAAAAAACCTACGCGAGACAAAATCATTCCTTCTATTTTTGATAAAAAAGTGATGCCGGCTGTTTCAAGGGCAATAAAGTAACAAAACACCCCGCCCTATGGCGGGGGGTTTTGTTACTTAACAAGTTAAGTAACACTTTTTACGCTGTATCTTGAGAGACTTGATCTCTTTGTGCGCGCCAACCCAATGGACAGTACATAATAGCAAGTGCCGCCGCCATAGCTGCGATTGAAATGTCACGGAAGACAACGTCCATAACTCCCCAGTTAAGAATTACAATAAGAGTAAGTGAAACTGTTGCAATAACACTTGGAATAAAGATCTTCTTACCGGATAGAATCCATAGTGCAATAACTATCTCAATTACACCAAAGATTAAGAGGAGCGTTCCTTCCTCAAATGGCACGGCGTCTCGGACGAATTGCGGGAAGTACCCGACCCATGCAATAGGGTTTATAAATCCTGCAATTGCGGGATAGAGAAATGCAAATGCAACACCAATGCGGAGGAGCCACGAGACCGTGCTTTGTGTGTTGTTTCTGAACATATTACTCGACGATTACGGTTCCGCCCTTGCCTGCATTTACGTGGTTGTGGTAACCCCAAGAACCGGTTTCGGTAAAGGTGAATTCGTACGTCTCGCCATTTCCGACTGATTTCTTGTGATCAAAGGAGGGCAAGATGGTATGCGTCGGATGGTTGTTTGACGCCATCCACATACCGCCAGAACTCTCGTTAACAAACCGGACCGTGTCTCCCGCATTTATTGTCACAGTCTTTGGGCTAAACCCGTCACTTGTGTAGGTTACTGTCACTGTTTGTGGTTCTGTGGGTGCGTTACCCTCATCTGCAGTAGTGTCAGAAACCTCTTCATCTCCAGCCGTGTCGCCAGAAGTATTTTCGGCTGATTCGTCGGTTGTTTCCTCGTCTACCGTGCCGGTGTCAACGCCATCCCCCGAGAAGAGAAGAAATCCTCCAACAGCTAGGAGCACTACAACCGCAATAATAACTAAAATATTGGTATTCATACCATTAAAGATTAACTACTAAGTGTCCTTATTGTATGGAGTAATAGGTGGTGGGTCAAATGCGGAGGGTGTGGGACTCGAACCCACAAGGGGCTATTAACCCCTACGGATTAGCAATCCGCTGCCTTACCATTCAGCGCAACCCTCCGTGTATGCCAGCATAATATCCTAGTTTCTGTACCTTCTCAAATGCTTTGGATTATTTGATCCGATGAGAGTGAAATATCTTCTCATATCCTCGATACGGTCAAGTCTTACATCTTTCCCTCTAGCGATTCGGGGGTGCAATCCCAAGTGCTTTAGTGAAGAAAACATTGAGTGCAGGAGAGGTTTCGAAGCTGTTGTAAACGAAAGTTTTTTGTAGCTATACTCTTTCCCGCCTACCTTATAGTTAGTTGTGAGATCTATTTGTACGCACTGATTTTGTAGCATTGCTCACTAAAAGGGAAGTTGGCAACCGTGGCTGTACGGCCTTTGAGATGGCCTTCCAAAATCTCGAGTCTCAAGAATCGTCCTCCGTCTATTAGAATGACGGTATATTGAAGACCTTTTTCAGGTTCATGAAAATGCTCGACTGGGCGCGCTTTTGGTAGCATTGCGTTAAGCATCAACAGTGCAGATGCCCGTGCCTTTTGCAGTAAGGTTTTCGGCAACATTGCATTGTCCTTTCATGTGGTGGTTACTTGTTCCTATCGATCAACATGCAAGTGGTAGCTGATTGTGTCTGCCGAGGTGTATTTCCAGCTATTTTCTTAGCACGTGCGGCATCTTTTTGGACCAATTCCAGCAGACGTTTTGTTGCATCAGAAAGAGGTGGCAGTGTTTCTTCTGTATATGATCCTGGAGGTATATGGTTTCCTTTTAGTTTTGCTAATTCGGTAGGCATATTGCCCCACAGTTTTGGTTGAGGATTAACGGTCTATCTCAAACCTACCATATTTTTTATTAGTGGGCGATTGCTATTGCAGTAACTTCTTTTGCTCCAGCATCAAGTAGAATTCTCCTCGCCTCTTTCACTGTGCTTCCAGTGGTAATAACATCATCGAGTAGGATTATGTGTTTTTCTTTAATACGACCTGGATTGGAAACAGTAAAAACTCCTTTTACATTTTCTCTCCGCTCTTCTTTCGAGAGAGACGTCTGGCTTGGTGTATCTTTTGTCCGCACCAGTATATTTGTTTGAATATTGAAAGAGTTGTTCTCATCAAGTTTATTGAGTTCATCGGTAACAAGTACTATCTGATTAAACCCACGTTCGCGCTCCCGTTTGCCCGCAAGCGGGAGCGGTATGACAGTCGGGTGTGGAGAAGCTTCAAAAAGTATAGAATCTGAAGTATCTTCAAGTAGTACTCCGTACAATACTCCTGCCAAAAGTTTTGCTGAATGAATACTGCCTCTGTATTTAAGCGTCCAAATAAGGTCACGAACTAGCGTGTCTTTGTAGTGTAGAAGTGCATATATGCCTGAAAGCTTGTCAACTTCCCGGTATGCTGTTTTTTGTGAGAGATTGTCGAGCGTTATTTTCTGTACACGCTTCTCTCTTTTATTTGGAGGAAAGAGGAAATCAAGTACCTCTCTTACAATATTTCTTATATGTTCCATTTTCCAGGTCGTGGCGGGCTGTTATACTAATAAGTATATAGCATGAATCAATTTCTCGATCTCTTTAAGCAACTGCTCAAAGTCCGACCGTTTAAAAAAGCTGAAGGAAGTGTTTTGGGTGTCGACATCGGCTCCTCTTCTATAAAAGTAGTACAGCTTAGAAAAAAGCGTGGTGCCGCCGTGCTTGAAACATACGGCGAGATTTCTTTGGGTCCATACGGAGATGTGGGTGTCGGGCGTGCAACAAACCTTGGAGCAGACAAGCTTGCCGAAGCGCTCCGCGATGTGCTTAAAGAGGCAAGCGTTACGACAAAAGACTGCGGTGTTTCAATTCCGTTTTCGTCGAGCCTCATTACTCTTATAGAGATGCCGGACTTACCAGAAGGCCAGCTTAAAGAAATGATTCCGATTGAGGCGCGAAAGTATATACCGGTGCCCATAGGGGAAGTTTCTCTTGATTGGTTTGTGGTGCCAGAGGGAAACAACAAATTATTTTCAGGAGCAGTCTCAAAGAGTAACAAAGAAACTAAAGGGTCAAAAATTCAGGTGCTTCTTGTTGCAATTCACAACGAGACGCTTTCAAAGTACCGCACTGTCTTAAAAGATGTCGGACTCGCTCCTACTTTCTTTGAAATCGAAATTTTCAGTACCATTAGAGCTGTTCTTGAGCAGGGTGTACAACCGGTCATGATTGTTGACGTCGGAGCGGCAACTACAAAACTTTATATTGTAGAGTACGGCATTGTCCGTACATCGCACATTATTAACAGAGGTTCGCAGAATATTACGACGTCTCTTTCAAAATCAACCGGTGTTAGTGAACAGAAGGCAGAGCAGATGAAACGGGAAATGGGAATGCTTGGTACGGTATCCGGAGGTACAGAAGGGCATGGAGTGTCAGATGCTGCGCTTGCCGCTCTTGATTATATTTTCTCAGAAGCTAGAAGAACGCTTATTGGGTACCAGAAGAAGTATAATCGGAACATTGGAACAGTCATTTTGACAGGAGGCGGGATAATACTTCCAGGACTTTTACCGTTTGCACAGAAGCAATTTGAAACAGAAGTACGTCATGCTAATCCGTTTTCAAAAGTAGAAACTCCTGCTTTTCTTGAGGAAACGCTTAGATCTGCAGGGCCTGAATTTGCAGTATCAGTTGGACTTGCACTAAGGAAACTTCACGAACTCGAATAGAGGTTCCTCATACTGAAGGCGCGATATGTTGAACCTATATTAGCTCCTCGGCTCGGAAAAACAAAAATTTGCTCAACTCTTTTGTGTTTCTCTCGCCCTACGTCGCTAATAAATCAAAGGTGTGAACAATTTACTTCTCAATTATGTGCATTTTACGTGTATAATAGTATGTAATGGAACCAAAGTTCCGCACTTCATTTATTCCAAAACAATCTCTTAAGGCCCGCGTGGAGAAGAAGCGTCGCGGTGGGGCAACTTCTATTGTAATGCTTGTGGCACTAATTATTTTCTTGGGTTCCCTCGCATTATCACTAGGCGTATTTCTCTACCAACAGTTTCTTATTCAGAGTATTGCGCAGAAAGAGACATCGTTTGAACGTGCACAGGCGGCATTTGAACCTGCTTTGATAAACGAGTTATCAAGACTTGATACCAGAATAACTTCGGCAGGAGATGTACTTGGAAAGCATGTAGCAATGTCTCAGTTTTTTGATCTTCTTGAACAGGCAACTCTTAAAAGTGTGAGGTTTAAAGATTTTCGTTATAACGCTTCTGGTGACGGACGTTCCAGCATCGCACTTTCTGGAGAGGCAGACAGTTTTGCCGCTGTAGCGCTTCAATCTGATGCGTTCGGACAGTCACGCTTCATCCGAGAACCGATTTTCTCAAATCTAGATCTTGATAACAAAGGAAACGTTATTTTTGATTTTTCTGCTTTTGTCGATCCAAGCCTAATTTCGTACACACGCGGAGTGACTGAATAATATGATTAAATTACTATTACCAATTGTTTTTGTTCTCATTGCCATAGGATTGTTTTTTGGTTTTGTTGATCCTACGTATAGCAATATAAAAGAACTTCAAAATGAGCGCGATCAGTTTGATCAGGCACTTACAAAGTCGAGAGAGCTTCAGGCAATTCGTGATACTTTGCTTTCTAAATACAATACATTTTCAACAAGCGACCTTGATCGGCTTGAAAAACTTCTGCCAGACAATGTTGATAATGTGCGGCTTGTACTCGATATTGACGGAATTGCAGGTAAATATAATCTTAGGGTTAAAAATGTCGTTGTTAATACACCTACGCAGGAAAATGTAGTAGGCCCTAATGAGAAGCCGTATGAGTCAGTGGTATTGAATTTTTCAGTCGTTGCTTCATACGATGATTTTGTACGTTTCCTGAAAGACTTAGAAGCGAGTTTACGAATTGTAGATGTTGTAGATATGTCGTTTAACGCAGAAAGAGGCGACTTGTATGAATTTGATGTTGGAATAAGGACGTATTGGCTTAAATAATCATGGAAAGACTTAAGAAGTATAAAAATATACTCTTATTTCTAGGAATTTTTGCGGCGCTTGCAGTAGGGTACACAATGTTCTTTGGAGACGACGGAGACGGCTCACTTCTGGTTTCTGAACAGCCACTTGGCTCTCCGGAGATTGGACGTGAACTTCTTACGACACTTCTTGAGATTAAGTCGCTCTCACTTGACGAGAGCTTATTTGCAAGCCCTGCATTTACGAGCCTTGAAGACTTCAGTCAAGAGCTTGTTTCACTTCCGTCAGGAAGGGCAAATCCATTTGCACCAATAGGTGTCGATGGGCAGTAAGCATGCAGCATTATTACTAGTACCGTAGACGTATAAATGAATCTACTCCCACTCTTAGTAAATAAAGGTGTCATTGATGAGGGCGAAGTAACGACAATTGAGAAAGAAGTACAGTCATCAGGTGACACGCTAGAGGAAGTACTTGCGCGTCGAGGCGTTAATTCTTCCGATGTCCTTACTTTAAAAGGAGAACAGCTTCATGTTCCTACACGAAGTGTCGGTGACACCCATGTACCGTTTGAAGTACTAAAGTATGTTCCTGAAGAATCTGCTACGCACTATAAATTTGTTCCGTTAGGAGTTGCAGATGGTGTGCTTGAAGTTGGAGTTGTTGATCCGGACAATATTGAAGCGCTTGACGCACTTAATTTTATTTCGTCAAAAGCAAACCTTCCGTTTAAGGTCTACCTTATTTCTGAAGGTGATTTTGCCAAAGTACTCCAAATGTATAAAGGACTTGGCGGGGAGGTAAGCAAGGCTCTGTCAGAGCTTGAAACAGAACTCACTGCCGAGGAAAAAGGACCACTTCCTGCTCTTGACGAAGATAATCTGACTGTTGAAACTAAGGGTGGAAAAATTAAAGAGGATGCTCCGGTTACAAAGATTGTGGCAACAATTTTACAGCATGCGGTAAAAGGAAAAGCTTCAGACATACACATCGAGCCGATGGAAAGCTTGGTTCGTGTACGTTTTCGAGTTGACGGGATTATGCAGACAAATCTCACACTTCCTCTCAAGGTGCATCGTGCTGTAGTCGCGCGAATTAAAATACTTTCTACAATGCGCATTGACGAGCGGCGCAAGCCGCAAGACGGCCGTTTTTCAACCGGATTTGACGGGAGAAAGATAGACTTCCGTGTCTCAACATTCCCTTCATACTATGGAGAGAAAATTGTACTTCGTATTTTGGATCGTGATGAAGGGTTTATAAAAATTGATGATATTGGTTTTAGTAAACGAAACCTTGAAGCCGTTAGGAATGCACTTAAGCGTCCGTATGGGCTCATTCTTATTTCCGGACCAACAGGTTCTGGAAAATCAACAACACTATATTCAATGCTTTCAGAGCTTGATCGAGAGAAAAAAAATGTTCTTTCTCTCGAGGACCCTGTTGAGTACAACATAGAAGGAATGAGCCAATCACAAGTTAAGCCTGAAATCGGATACACATTTGCAACAGGGCTTCGTTCAACGCTTAGGCAGGACCCAGATATTATTATGGTTGGAGAGATTCGTGATAAAGAAACTGCACAACTTGCAGTACAAGCGGCGTTAACCGGACACCTTGTTTTCTCAACCGTTCACACTAACAACGTTATCGGTGTGATTCCACGTCTCATTGACATGGGTGTTGACCCGTACCTTATTGCTCCAACACTCACACTTGCAATTGCACAACGACTGGTGCGAACACTCTGTCCGAATTCCGGCAAGCCGATTCCAGTCGATGGAAGTTTAAAGCTAATGATTGATAAGGAGTTTGAGGACCTTCCCGAGCAGTTTAGAAAGGAAATACAGGAATCGAAAAATTTTTATGGAGTCGAACCGTCAAAGGAGTGTCCAGACGGCACACGCGGAAGAACTGCCGTTTTTGAGGTACTTGAAATGAATAAAGAGATTGAGCAAGTTATTTTGACAAATCCTGTTGAGAGTGAGATCAAAAAAATTGCACGTCAAAACGGTATGTTTACGATGAAGGAGAGTGCAATTATTAAGGCTGTTGATCGTCAGATACCATTTGAAGAAATTAATACTCTCGGTGGACAGCTTCTGTCTGCAGAATAATATATACTAAGAATATGTCAGAGAAGAAATACACAGTACTCTTGGTAGATGACGATAAATTTCTGCTTGATATGTACAGCGTTAAATTTAAGGAGCATGGTCTTCAAGTACTGGTGTCGTATGGCGGGGAAGATGCTTTAAAACAGCTTCGTGAGGGAGCAAAGCCGGACGCAATTGTTCTTGACATGGTAATGCCCGGCATTACCGGCACTGAACTTTTGGAAACGGTCGAGAAAGAGAAACTTGGTGGAGGCATGGTTCGCATTGTCCTTTCAAATCAGGGACAGGAGTCAGATATTGAAGCCGCCAAAAAGCTAGGAGCGGACGGATACATTGTAAAAGCCAATTCAGTCCCCTCTGAAGTGCTTGACAAAGTTATAAACATTATTGAAAACAAATCAGAGAAATAAAATGCCCAGTATGGATTATAAACAAGAACTATCAAGCCTGATCGATGTTGTTATACGTGAAGGAGGATCTGATCTGCACTTGTCTTCTGGCAGTCACCCGACAATCCGTGTATCAGGTTCTCTTATTCCGCTTCTCAAAAAACCGAAGCTAACCCCTGAAGATACACTCGGTTTTATAACGGAGCTTCTCCGCCCTAATCAGAAGGAGGGATTTTTAAAAGACCAGGAAGTTGATTTTTCATATAGTCATGACGGAAAAGTCCGTTTTCGTGGTAATGGATTTTTTGGGCAGGGAAGTATTGGTATTGCGCTCAGACTGGTTCCAAAGGAAATTAAAACATTTGAAGATCTTAATCTACCTCAAATACTTGCCGACTTTGCAGCACGCGAGCAGGGATTTTTTCTAGTAGTTGGACCAGTAGGGCAAGGCAAATCAACCACGCTTGCGTCAATGATTGATGTTATAAACAGTAACCGTGCTGAGCATATTGTTACAATAGAAGACCCTATTGAGTACGTATTTGAGCCGAAAAAGTCTATTATAGATCAGAGAGAGGTGCATATTGATACAAAAAACTTTCATACAGCGCTTAGAGAAGCGTTTCGTCAAGATGTTGACGTTCTAATGGTGGGAGAGATGCGCGGTCCTGAAACTATGGCCGCCGCAGTTACTGCCGCTGAAACGGGACACTTAGTGCTTTCAACACTTCATACAAACAATGCGGCGCAGACTATTGATAGAATTATCGACTCGTTTCCTGGAGCTCAACAAGACCAAATCCGAATACAGCTTGCTGTAAGTCTTGCAGGTATTTTCTCACAGCGTCTTGTCCCTCGTGTTTCAGGAGGACTTATTCCAGCATATGAGCTTCTTATTAACAATAAGGCGGTTGCAAATCTGATTCGTGAGCGCAGAACACACGAGATAAATACGGTAATTGAGACAGGTCAGGAAGAAGGGATGATTGACTTGAATCGTTCACTCGCGGAGCTCGTGCGGCGCGGAGATATCACCGTCGAAAACGCCTTTTCACGTTCCATTAATCCAAAGGTCCTAGAGCGGATACTATAATATGATTTTTAACTACACAGCAGTTGATTCTTCAGGGAAACAGCAGTCAGGAACAATTGACGCAATAGGCAGAGATGTTGCTATAAGTTCTCTTCAGCGTAGAGGCCTTACCATTGTCTCAATTGAATCTGAAAAAAAAGAAGGGCTTAACTGGAACATAACGCTTTTTGAACGAGTTTCTAATCGCGATATTGTAATTCTTTCCAGACAAATTGCCACTCTTTTTGAAGCACAAGTATCTGCGCTTCGAGTATTCCGCCTTATTTCATCTGAAGCAGAGACTCCGCTTTTACAGAAGACTCTGGTTTCGGTTGCCGACGATCTTCAGGCAGGAAGTGCAATCTCAAAAGCGCTCGCAAAACATCCGAAAGTTTTTTCCTCCTTTTACGTGAATATGGTTCGTGCCGGAGAGGAAGCCGGTAAACTTGATGAAACATTTTTATTTCTTGCCGACTACCTTGATCGAACGTACGAGGTAACCTCAAAAGCTCGTAATGCACTTATTTATCCGGCTTTTGTCATAAGTACGTTTGTTGTGGTAATGATTTTAATGCTCACGCTTGTGATTCCTCGCATAAGTGCAATTTTAATTGAGTCTGGGCAGGAAATTCCTATATATACAAAAGTGGTTATTGGACTTAGTTCATTTTTTGTAAACTACGGCATATTTTTACTCATTGCGCTCATTGTGGGAGGATTCTTTTTCTTGAGATTTTCTCGAACTGATCGCGGAAAACTTTCTATTGATAGAGCAAAGCTCCAAATTCCATATGTTGGAGAGCTTTACAAAAAACTATATCTTTCTCGTTTATCGGATAACTTAAGCACTATGCTTTCAAGCGGTATTTCTGTTGTGCGTGGTATTGAGATTACATCTGTTGTTATCGGAAATAATGTCTATCGTGATCTTTTGGAAGATTCACTTCAGGATATTAAGGGAGGACAGCCGGTTTCAGACGCACTTTCTAAACATCCCGAAATACCTGGTATTTTAGTTCAGATGATTAAAATAGGTGAAGAGACTGGAGAGCTTGGAAACATATTAAAGACATTGGCAAAGTTTTACCGCCGTGAAGTTACAAACGCTGTTGACACACTCGTGAACCTCATAGAGCCTGTAATGATCATACTTCTTGGGCTCGGTGTGGGTGTGCTCCTAGCTTCAGTTCTTATGCCAATATATAACATATCCGGGGCTATTTGATAGATTTTGTTAATGAATGCTAGTGAATGTTACAAAATCATCACCGAGCACATAAGGCCTTATGTGCTCGATGCGCATAAACTATAGTCGCTAAACCTCCTTAGTTTCTGGCAGTTATCCACACGACATTTGTAGGTCTTTTACCTTAAGGTATACTGTATACAGCGCTCTATTCGAAAAGAGTGGTCGAATTACACGTTAAATGCATTAATGCGACATGTTTACTACTAGTAGTACAAAAAAAGGTTTTACACTCATTGAGCTTCTTGTTGTTATAGCAATCATCGGTATTCTTTCATCCGTGGTTCTTGCAAGCTTAAACAGCGCTCGTCAAAAGTCACGAGATGCAAAAAGAATTTCTGATATAAAACAGCTTCAACTTGCTCTTGAGTTGTACTTTGATGCAAATGGAGGATATCCGTCAGCTATCTCGACTGCAAATATTGTAACTCCGGGTTACATTGCGACTGTTCCAACAGATCCGTCGTCGGGAAGTGCGTACTCATACGCTGCACTTAATGCCGGATGTACCAGCTACCACCTCGGTGCGACACTTGAGGATGGAAATCATTCAGCATTCAGCTCTGACATCGATGCTACAGCAGGTACAACAGGTACCTCCTGTCCAGATGGGGTAAACAGTGCTGCAGACTTTGCCGGTACCGACCCTATCTACGACGTCAAACCGTAGTTTCTTAACTACTCTAGAGTTTAGACAAAACCACCCACGAGTTCGCGGGTGGTTTTGTTTATAGTCTTATAAAGGCGGTATAATAATTACACATGGAAATATTGCTTTCAGTTTCGATTTTCATTCTTGGCACTATTATAGGGAGTTTTTTGAATGTCTTTATACTTAGATATAATACCGGAGCGTCATTTCAAGGTAGATCCAAGTGTTTTTCTTGTGGCACCACACTTTCGTGGCGTGAACTTATACCAATATTATCCTTTGTATACTTAGATGGTCGTTGTAGGCACTGCAGAAGCTCTGTATCAGCACAGTATCCTTTGGTCGAGCTTGCAACCGGCTTTCTTTTCCTTGGAATCTTTCTCGAATTTCCATTTACACTTACAGCAGGCTACATTTTGTCTTCTGTATTTTATGCACTTATTGGTAGCTTGCTTATCGTAATTGTAGCGTACGACCTACGTCACACAATTATTCCAAATTTGTGTGTTTATAGTTTTATAGCACTTACGTTTCTATGGCTTTTTATCGATATAGAAACCATGACGCTCGTGAATCCGTCCATTATCTCAATTCTTGCTGGTCCTTTAGTGGCGTTTCCACTTTTTCTGTTGTGGCTTGTATCGCGAGGTAAGTGGATGGGTCTAGGAGATGCAAAAATTGCACTTGGAATTGGTTTTATGCTCGGTATTTATGGAGGGTTTTCTGCGCTTATGATTTCATTTTGGGCAGGAGCACTTGTAAGTGTTATTTTTTTGGCACTTCAAAAGAAAACAGCATTGTCCCGAGCAGGTAAACAGCTTACAATTAAAAGCGAGATTCCATTCGCGCCTTTTCTAGTTTTTGGGTTTTTTCTAGTTTTTTTCTTCAATCTAAATGTTTTCGTACTTTGGTAAATATAAAAAGGTAGGCAGAAAAAAAGGATTTTCACTTGTTGAACTTCTAGTGTCAATGGGTGTGCTTGTGATGATTACTACACTTGTGCTTATAAGTCACGCACAGTTTAGCGGCAATATTCTCATTGGTAATCTGGCGTATGATATTGCACTTTCTGTTCGTCAGGCTCAAGTATTTGGCCTTTCGGTACGTGAATTTGGAACAGGAAGTAGTGAGTTTGATATTGGCTATGGAGTCCACTTTGACACAGGAAACAATGCTTCATATGTACTTTTTGCAGATCGTGATAAAGATAATATATATGATGGATCGTCCGAACTTGCTGAACTTTTTACAATAGGGCGCGGCAACACCATTTCACAGTTCTGTGCAACACTTGCCGCCGGCACTGAAAAGTGTTCCGGAAGCGATATTACAGCACTTGATATTACGTTTGAGCGCCCGAATCCTGATGCGGTTATTAAAAGCAACATAGGAGCTGATACGTATGCAAGCGCCAAGATCACTGTACGCTCACCGCAAGGATCAACTCGCTCTATCACGGTAAGATCTACTGGGCAAATTTCTGTTGAACAGACCACTCAAGTTGTGGCACAGCAGTCACAGGAAGAAAGTACACCAACCACCGGAACTCCGACAGCAGGCACACCAACCACCGGAACTCCAACTACGGGTACACCAACAACTGGAACTCCAACTACGGGTACACAAACCACTGGAACTCCAGACGATGAAGAAGAGGATGACGATTAAGAATTATCAACGTTCATGATACAAATACGAAAAACATTATATTCTAGGAAAAAATCCGGGTTTACACTTGTTGAGATCATAGTTTCTCTTGCCGTATTTAGTATTGTGATGACTGTCGGAGTCGGATCCCTTCTCGCCCTTGTCGACGCAAACAAAAAAGCCCGTGCCCTTCAGTCTGTTATGAATAATTTAAACTTTGCTCTTGAAAATATGTCGAGAACAGTGCGAGTTGGCACCACGTATCACTGCAGTACTAGCTCTAGTCCTCCTCCTAATCCTGATACGGTTCAAGATTGTCCATCTGGAGGAGCTCTCTTGGCTCTTGAAGGAAGCGGAGGGGATACAGATACATCGTCTGATCAGATTGTGTACCGCATAAATGGCAGTCAACTTGAAAAGTCCTCTAATGGGGGTAGTACATTTGTTGGAATAACTGCACCTGAAGTAACTATAGAAAGCTTCAATTTTTACGTGACCGGAGCGGAAATAGCTGGAGATAATAGTCAGCCGCGTGTTGTTATGATTTTACAGGGCTCTGCTGGTGTTTCAGATAAAATAAAAACGAATTTTAATATTCAAGCCACTGTCTCACAGCGATTACTTGATCTATAACATGAAAATAAAAAATCAAAGTAAAGGCTTTACACTCGTTGAGACACTTGTTGCGATTACGATTCTTATTGTTTCAATTGCAGGACCGCTTACCATCGCGATGAATGGGCTTTCGTCAGCTATATTGGCACGTGACCAGATTACAGCGTCTTATCTTGCACAGGAGGCAGTTGAGTACATACGAAATAAACGCGACGAAAACGCTCTTCAAGGAAGTGGTTGGATGACAAATATTTCACAGTGTGTTTCACAAGAGTGTACTGTTGATGTTCAAAGTGGCGGCAATCCTCAAGTATGCGGCGGAGGAGGGTGTGATCCCCTTAAATACAATGAAACTACAGGATTTTATAACTATTCAAGCGGAGACATTTCGCGTTTTGTTCGATCGGTTTCACTAACCAATATTGATACAGATGAGGTTCAGATTGTTGTAACAATGAATTGGGTTACCGGGGTGCTTTCAAGGTCATTTGTAATTAAAGAAAATATATTTAATTGGCAATAATATGAAACGTATCACAAAAAATAAAAAAGGATTTACGTTACTGCTTGCAGTTCTTATCTCATCACTTCTTCTTGCTATTGGACTTGCCATATTTAATATAACCATTAAAGAACTTCTTCTTGCGTCGTCAGGACGCGAATCACAGTTTGCATTTTATTCGGCTGATACAGGTACAGAATGTGCCCTATACTGGGATTTAAAGCAAGGTGCATTTTCAACATCTACAACATCGAGTATTAACTGTAATGGCACTGCTATTCCAGGTATGGGAGGAGGAGGATATGGAGCACAGAATGTTTTTCAGCTGGACTTTTCACCAGAGCCGTACTGTGCCATAGTGACAGTTACAAAGACTACAGGTCCTGAACGAACAACTATTGAATCGCGAGGATATAACTCATGTGATACTGGAAATCCTCGAAGAGTTGAGCGTGCTATTCGGGTGGTCTATTAACAACACACATGGCAAGTGAAGAGGTTATAGAGCGCATTTCTAAGCTACGTGCCGAGTTGGCACAGCACCAATATAATTACCACGTATTAGACAAACCGGAGATTACGGATGCTGCGTATGATTCGCTTTTGTCTGAACTCATAGAGCTTGAAGAAAAATATCCGAATTTAGGATCACCAACAAGTCCTTCCACACGAGTGGGTGGCGAACCTCTTTCGTCATTCAATAAGATTACACACCGCATGCGTCAGTGGTCGTTTGACAATGTATTTAATACAGAAGAACTTACTAAATGGGAAGAAAAAAACACTCGCTATTTGAAGTCTGTCGACACACATTCATACTGTGCGGAGCATAAGATTGATGGTGTAAAGATCATTCTTACGTACGAGAACGGGGTATTCGTACGTGGTGCAACGCGTGGAAACGGATTAGTCGGAGAAGATATTACAGAAAATATTAAGACTATCCGGAGCGTACCTCTAATTCTTCAAAAAAAGGTCGACGTCGTCGCAGTTGGGGAAGCATGGCTTTCCCATTCTGAACTTGATCGAATAAATAAGGAGAGGAAAAAAAATAAAGAGCCACTGTTTGCAAATACCAGAAACGCTGCGGCGGGATCTTTAAGACAGCTTGATCCAAAGGTGGCGGCACACCGAAAACTCAAAAGCTTCATATACGATATAGATTTTTTTGACTCAAAAGAAGAAAAAATAAATAATCCGACTACTCAAATAGAAGAGCTAGAGCTACTATCTCTACTCGGTTTTAAAGTTAATAAGGAGTATAAACTCTGCAATAGTCTTCGTGATGTCATATCTTATTACAACCTATGGTATAAAAAGCGCGATAAAGAAGATTTTGAAATGGACGGGGTGGCTCTAAAGGTAAATGACGTCTCTATTCAGGAACAGCTTGGATTTACCGGTAAGGCACCGCGTTTTGCTGTTGCTTTTAAGTTTCCGGCAGAACAGGTCACCACAGTAGTCGAAGATATTATGCTTCAGATTGGCCGCACTGGAGTTATTA
>CAJXDB010000006.1 GCA_913052285.1 uncultured bacterium
CACTGATACCTGCCGCATTTAAGTCACCTGAAAACGTACTTGTCGCAGTACTTGTAACATGAATTACCCCAGAAAATGATGCTCCATTAGCAGTTATAGAGCTCGAAAAAGTTCCAGTTGTTCCGGCAAATGAAGAGCCCGTTATGGTACCGTCAGAAAACGTTGAATCGTGAATAGTAACACTACCCAAGTCATCTATTTTGCTTGATTGCGAAATAACTCTGTAGTTGTTTACAATTTGCGCTGAGTTACCGCCACCAATATCGTAAATCTCAGCAGAGAGTCTGTTGTTGAGTTGTTGAAGTTTGGTATCGAGTTCGTCTGAAGAAATTCCTGAAGTCTCAACAACTCGTTCCGTGATACGTTCAATTACGTTTGTTGACCCTTCAATGACAACAGTTCTATATTCAATCGATGGCACAGGAGGTTCACCGCCGAAATCGTGAACGGGTTCCTGGACAACAACAGGTGCTGGTGCAAATAGAGCTATGAGTGATTGAACACCTTTATCCACACCTGAAGCAAAACCTTTTGCAGTATCACGCACTCCAGATGCAAATGTTTGCCCAATAGAAACAAGAGGGTTAGCGACATGTTTGTGGGAAAAGTTCGAGACTGCACTCTTGGTATCAACAAATGAATACACTGAGTAATTGCGTAGTACATGTGCAGTCTCGTGCATTGCCGCCTGCATGCGATTCCATTCAGATCTGTCACCACGAGCAAGAAGTGATACCGTTTCAAGCACACCTGTGGTTACTTCACCAACACCTCGTACAGCGCTATATGCAGCACTGGCAGAATTTAGCGCTACCGCTTCTGAATAATCAACGAGTTTTGTTATTTCACTTCCAACTTTTGCATGCTTAACCGAATCAATAACCTGCACAATTTCATACGTAGCAGTGTTATAAACAGTTTCAACATGTGGACTCTTATGAATAAAGAAACTTCCAAACACAAGAACAACTGCTGTAAGAAGCGCAACACTTTTATTAAGCAGTTCTGTTGGAACCGCAACCGGTGCAGTACTTAAATAAGAATGCGTCTTGCTTAATAAGATAGGAGACTTAACTGAGGTAAAATCAGCAAGTTTCTTTTTATATGAAGTATGATTTTTTTTAGGAGTATAAGTAGGTTTTAACTTTGGGCGAGTCGGTGTAGGTATTAAAGGTTTTTCATCATCAAAATGGTACGTCGGAATATCTTTTTTTGTTGAAGTTTTTACCTCCTCAACATCTACAGTTAGGCGTTTTCCAGAGTCAACATTGTTATACGCTTTGTGGCTTAGTAACGAGTCTTCGGTGAGGTACCAATTTCGTCCAATTTTAATAGAATCAACTTTGCCAGCACGACAAAGTTGTCCGATATAATCGTTATTATACTTAGTTATCTCGGCACCTCGCCTAACCGAGATATATTTTTTTCCGTGTAAATACAGCTCGTTGCCCATCAGATTTTATACTAATAATTATAGCTTTTTCAGCCTTATAAATGGGCAATAAAACTATGTAAAAATGTGGATAAATAAGTAAAAAATAAAATTTAATAAAATCTATAAAAACAACTAATATTTATATAAAAAATCAAAAAACACTACATAGAAAAGCATATTTACAAATTACATAATTTAATATTAAGCATTACTACATATTTCTTAAGTTAATTATTACTTATATAAACGACTATGTACTAAACGTTAATAGAATTCAGGATTCTTAATCAAGTAATCAATTGTAAACTACTCTGAATTACACTAAGATAATATATTCTATGACTCACCCTATTTGACCCAAATTTGCCCAATATGCAATTTTATCTTTCTTTACACATATTTAGATCTCTTATTACTCTATGTTTTAAATATGATATGCGGTAATGAGTCGCTATTATTGCTTACTTTTTAACTACTTTGTGTATTATATGTGTATAAACCTTTATAGTTTTTTCCAATTAAGTGCTAAACTACTCATATGAAGAAATACCTTACCGTTAAGGAAACATCAGAACTCTTTGGAGTAACACCTCTTACTCTTAGAAACTGGGATAAATCTGGCAAACTTGCCGCTAGTAGGAATCCTATAAATAATTACCGAATGTACAGACGGGAAGATATTGAAGAGCTTCTTAGCAAGATAGAGACTAGTAAATCACAACCGGTAAAACCTACACTATCAAAAAAGAAATCTCTTAAGATAAGATTTAATTCAGAGTAATCTAAAAACTTTATGTAAACAAAAACACCATGCGCGCGTGGTGTTTTTGTTTGTTACGTAACTTGTTAAGTAACAACTTTACAACAACTCTTTAAAAAGTTTTTGAAGTATTTGTGGATTAGCCGAACCTTTTGTTTCTTTCATTGCTTGTCCAACAAGATACTGGAGAGCACTCTCCTTCCCTGCCTTGTAATCTTCTACTACATCTTTATGAGAAGATATGATATTAGAGACAACTAACTTCAATTCATCTTCATTACTTTTCTGAATTAACCCTAATCCTTCTCCAACTGACTTTGCGTCACCTCCCTCTATAGCCAATACAGAAAGAACATCTTTTGCACCACGCGAAGAGACAGTTCCCTCTTTTATCATAAGCATAAGTTCACAAAAACTTTCTGAAGTCATCGATATTTCTTGAGATGCTTTTTTACCACGCTTTAAAATTCCAACCAAATCCGAAGTTATGTAGTTAGCAGCTGTTTGAATCATGTTCTTATCATCCGCAAACTTCTCAGTAGCCTCCTCAAACAACGTGCCCAGCTTTTTATCTTGCACCAAGGCTTCGATGTCTTCGTCTTTAATTCCATACACATCCGCATATCTAGATCGTTTTTCCCATGGAAGTTCCGATATCTCGCTCTTGAGTCGCTCCAAACTAAACTCTGGAATATCTGAAATATCAAGCCTGGGAAGGTCAGGTTCCGGAAAATATCTATAATCCTGTGATTCTTCTTTAATGCGTTGCGGGAATGTTATTTGTTTATTTTCGTCCCATCCTCGTGTTTCCTGCAGCACTTGCTCTCCCCTCTTAAGAACGTCTTCCTGTCTACCAATCTCAAACGCTACGGCCTGTTCAACAGCCTTGAGTGAATTCAAATTTTTAATCTCAACCTTAGTACCAAGTGAATCACTATCACTGATTGATACATTCGCTTCAACACGCATCTCTCCTTTTTCCATATTTGCTTCCCCTGCTTCAAGAGACCGAAGTAGAAGTCTAAGCTCTCTAGCAAAATCTGAAGCCTGCTTCCCAGACTTTATTACCGGTTCTGTAACAAGCTCCATGAGGGGGATACCTGCCCTGTTGAAGTCCACAAGACTAGTATTCCCTGTTTCATGAGATGATCGCGCAGTATCTTCTTCTAAGTGAATACGTGTTACCAAAACATCTTTTAATGTTCCTCCAGATACAAGTGGGTTTTTATACTGACTTACTTGATATCCTTTTGGAAGGTCGGGGTAGAAATAATTTTTTCGATCAAAATAAGTATTGGTGGCTAACTCTCCACCCAAAGCGGTGCCAACTTTTAGAACATGTCTTACTGCTTCTTTGTTAATTGTTGGAAGAGTACCCGGATGTCCCATACAAACTGGACATATGTTTACATTCGGACTTTTTTCATCAGGATCATTCTTCGAATTACAGAACATCTTTGTTTTAGTCTTGAGCTCTGCGTGTATCTCAAGACCAATTGTTGGGGTATATATACTCATATGTTCAATATCTTACCAGATATAAGCCCCGTTTTTCCTAACGGGGTTACTATAAGTCCAATGATTTGCCTGTACATGGAACTGATAATAGCAAATTACTACCTATCATCAATGTTTATTGGGCTGTGCTTTATAAAAAACCGTGTGCAGATCGCAATTGCCTTTTATAATATCTAAAGATTTTTCTATAAAGTATGTAGGTTTATATACAAATACTATACGTATTTTATATATTAGGCATCAAAACAGAGTTTATTTACCTAGTGTAATATATCTCTCTCCCACCCAACTAACTACCGAAATTAGAAGTGCTCCTACAATAGCAGGGATTAAGCCATCAATGACAAATCCTTCAATAAATGTTGATACAAACCAAAGGATAAGTCCATTTATGACAAACGTAAATAAACCGAAGGTGAAAGCATTTATAGGCATAGCAATTACAAGAAGAACCGGTCTTACTAAAATATTTAGAAATCCAAGAACTATTGCAACAATAAGAGCAATGTAGAGACCCGAAACTTCAATGCCTGGCATAATACGCGCGACGAGAACAAGAACAAATACATTTAGTAGAAATTTTACAAGTATATTCATGTTTTTTTCCATTCACTTTTTGTACCTTTGCGCTGTTTCTCTGCCATCACAAGCTCGTCATAAATTCCTTCAATTAAATTGTGGTTATTTGCTTCTTCAAGCGTTACCCATTCGTGCTTATCCGTTTCACCTTCCTCTAAAACCACGTCTCCCCCTACATAATCTGTAAGACATGAGATTACAAGTGAGGGTGCACCATCTTTGTGTACACGCGCTAAACTTGTAACATACTTTATATTTTTTATATCAATTCCAACCTCCTCTTTAACTTCCCGCTTTAGAGTCTTTTCAAGTACATTATACCAATAGTGCTCGGTATCTTTCGGAAGACTCACGTAATCGTGCACCTCAAGTCTTCCACCTGGTACAGTCCACATACCGGGAAAACGTCTCTTTGTAGGAGAGCGTCGTGTGATGAGGTACGTATCGTTCTTTACCACGATTGCAGTAATTGCTACTTCGTGCAGATACTTGTTACTATTTTCCATTACGACTATTGTACCACCTTCTAACTACCCTTTACGATACTCCATTCTCCTCCTTCAAGGAGAGGTAGCGCTTTTTTATACTTAAGCTCTTTCTTTTCAGTACCATTAGTTATAACTACTATATCGTTCCTACCTATTTTCTTTTCTGTGCGAATAGATACGTTTGGTGCGTCTTCTGAGCTTCCTCCAGCAATACGAGCATTCTGTTTAACTTCCTTTAATTTTTGCTCTTCCTTTCGAAATGCACCTTCACCGATATTCGGCAACATTCTTAAAATTGTTTCGTCGGTAGACTCTTCCATTTCTTTAAAAAGTTTCAGTCCTTCTTTTCTGTACTCAACAAGAGGATCTCTCTGCCCATACGCGCGAAGATTCACACTACCGCGCATATAATCCATCATTTCAAGATGTTCTACCCATAGCATGTCAATGACCTGAAGAAACAATCGCCGTACCACACTTCTGAATTCCTCTTCTCCTAACAACTCCTTCTTTTCTTTAATGCACGCGTGTATTTCGTCGTTACCAGAGGCAAGTTCTAATAATGTACTCTCAATTTCTTCGTCTGTACCCGTGAGCACATTGCACCGTCTTATATATATACTCTGGCGCTGTTGATTTAATACATTATCAAATGCAAGAACGTGTTTGCGAGCGTCAAAGTTGAATCCTTCAATCTTACTCTGTGCCGCCTCGAGAGACTTTGTAATGAGAGAGTTTTGAATTGCTTCATCCTCTGGAATACCGAAGCGTCCCATCATTTTTTTGACCGTATCTGAAGCAAATACCCGCATAAGCGTGTCTTCCAGAGAAACAAAAAACTGCGTTTCTCCAGGATCTCCCTGTCTTCCAGAACGACCACGAAGCTGGTTATCAATTCGGCGCGCTTCGTGCCGTTCAGTTCCAATAACAAAAAGGCCTCCAAGTTTTTTAATACCCTCATATGCATCCTGAGTCGAAGGTTTCCCACCAAGCTTAATATCAACACCACGTCCTGCCATGTTGGTTGCAAGAGTTACCTGCCCCTTCTTACCTGCCTGTGCAATGATTTCACCTTCACGTTCGTGGTTTTTAGCATTCAAAACCTCGTGCGGAACTCCTTCACGCTTTAAATAACCACTTAGAACTTCGTTATGCTCAACAGATACCGTACCCAAAAGCACCGGTTGTCCTTTATCGTGAAGTTCTCGCACCTTTCTGGCAACCGCAGCAAACTTTCCTTTTTCTGTCTGGAAAATAAGATCATGATGGTCTAATCGTTTTACAGACTTATTGGTCGGAACAGATACCGGTTCAAGGCCATACACTGTATAGAACTCTTCACTACTTGTAAGAGCCGTGCCAGTCATACCAGCAAGCTCTTTATACATTCTGAAATAGTTTTGAAATGTTATTGATGCATACGTACGAGATTCTTTTTGTATCTTAACGCCCTCCTTTGCCTCAACTGCCTGATGAAGTCCTTCAGACCACCGTCGTCCTGGCTGTAGTCGTCCAGTGAACTCGTCCACAATCACTACCTCTCCGTCACGTACAACATAGTCTTTATCACGCTCAAAAAGCGCCTTAGCACGAACAGCAGTTTCAAGATGGTGCACATACTTAACCCCTTTTTCTGTGTATATGTTTTCAATACCGAGAACTTTTTCAGCTTTTTCAATACCGTCGTCAGATAAAGAAACAGCTCGCATTTTTTCATCAACAGTAAAATCTTCGTCACGAACCAAACTACCCGCGATTCCGGCGAATGATGTATACAGCTCCTCTGCATCAGCCGCAGGTGCTGAAATAATAAGAGGGGTACGCGCTTCATCGATTAAAATAGAATCTATTTCGTCAACAATAGCATAGGCGTGACTTCGCTGACGTAAATTTTTTACATCGTATTCTATGTTGTCACGCAAGTAATCAAATCCAAACTCATTATTCGTTCCATACGTTATGTCGGCCTCGTAGGCTTCTTTCCTACTACATGGGCGTAAGAACTCATGGAATACTTTAAATGATCCTAACTCGTCACGATCTTTATCTTGTTCTGTGTGTCCCCGATCGTACAAATACGAAGTATCGTGATTTATAACACCGACAGACAGGCCGAGCGATGAATAAATTTGCCCCATCCATACAGCATCACGGCGCGCAAGGTAGTCATTTACAGTTATAACGTGTACTCCTTCACCTGAAAGAGCTCGTAAGTATGCCGGCAGAGTTGCAACAAGTGTCTTTCCTTCACCTGTGCGCATCTCAGCTATATTTCCACGGTGGAGAATAATTCCCCCAAGAAGCTGTACATCAAAGTGTCGTTCACCAAGTTCTCGCTTGGCAGTCTCTCGAACTAGAGCAAATGCTTCCGGAAGAATATCTTCAAGAGTTTCTCCTTCTACAAGACGCTTCTTAAGCTCGCTTGTCTTTGCAGAAAGTGCTTCAGAAGATAGATCTGATACTGAATCTTCAAGGTTATTAATACAGTCAACAAGAGGCTGTATGTTTTTAAGCATTCGTTTTCCGTCGTCGCCAAATAACTTTTTAAAAAGTGGCATAGGAGGATAGTAGCTTAAAACAAGGCATGAGGCAAAGCTTCACAAAAACAAAAGCCGCACTCTTATGGCACGGCTATTGTCTTGAAAGAAACTAAAACCTATCGCCTCCTTCTGCGTCGAGCTGGCTTTCTCTTTGCAGTTGTCTTACGACGAGTTGTCTTTCTTTTTGTTGTTCGTCGCTTTGGAGCCGCTTTCCTAGTTGTCTTGCGACGAGTTGTCTTTCTTTTTGTTGTTCGTCGCTTTGGAGCCGCTTTCCTAGCGGTTGTCCTTCTTTTACGTCTTACTGCCATAGCGTTTTGTTATTAGTCTTAAAATAAATACAACAACTTTCGACCTCCGTGTAAACGTTTTTAAAAGTTATTGCCGTGTACTTATGTTTATTATCAAGTACAAAAAGTTTGCAAACAATATTTTTAAATAAAAAAGTGTGGATAACTAAAAAGTTACGTGCATGCGTTACACGTAACTTTTTAGTTAAATTTAATAACAAATAAAATTTAAAAAATACCAACGTGTGTTACTTCTGGAATAATAGTTAATCCTGTTTTTTCTTTTATATCTTTTGCAATCTCATCAGAAAGTTTTTTAAGTTCACTTGAATTTCCATTTCCATAATGCACAAGTACAAGCGGCTGATTTTCAAACACTCCAACATTTGTACGCCGAACCCCCTTCCACTTTCCAACATTGTCCAAAAGCCATGCGAGAGATACTTTGCAGGTTCCGTCCTGCATATTAAACAGAGGTAAATCAGGGAATAAAGCGCGTAATCTTTGCATTTCTCGCTCGTCTACAATAGGATTTTTAAAAAATGACCCAGCAGTACCTACGCTCGACAAGTCGGGAAACTTTTTACTTCGTATTGCAAGAACTGCCTCGCGTACAGCT
The DNA here is from genome assembly GCA_913052285.1 of uncultured bacterium. Taxonomy (GTDB): domain Bacteria; phylum Patescibacteriota; class Minisyncoccia; order Phycocordibacterales; family CAJXDB01; genus CAJXDB01. The sequence continues at coordinate 8,227 of CAJXDB010000006.1, forward strand.
TTAAGCGTTGGTTCTGTATCATTATCCTTAAAATAGTGCTCTAAATCTTTATAACCAGTATGTAGTTTCTTTTGCCGACTAAGTATGTAGCACACGCGAACTATTACGAAATGCTTACCTTCTTCTTTTTTAAATATACTTCCTCTATATACAAACTGACATAACTTATTTGAAAGTTTTTCAAGGGAATTAGTTTTTGGGTTAAAAACTTCAACCCATTTAACAACATCACTAACCTCAACCCCATACGCGCCAACATTCTGCACAGGAGTTGCTCCAACAGTGCCAGGTATTCCAGACAAATTCTCAATACCGTACAATCCTTTTGTAACACAAGCATCAACAAGTGCATCCCAGCTATCTCCTGCGGATGCAACAATACTCACAGACTCGCGAGTTATGTCTTCAAAATTTATACCGCATATTTTTACCTGTATAACTAAACCTTGAAATCCGTTGTCTGATATTAATACATTTGAACCATCGCCTAAAACAAACACTGGTATATTTTGTGAATGTGCAAAATCAAAAGCCTCACGCAACTCTTTTTCGGAAGATGCGCATGTAAAGTATTTAGCGTGACCACCAAGTTTAAGCGTCGTATACGGCGCAAGTGAAACATTACGTTTAATAGTCATGGTGTAGGGATTACGTCAATCTATGGAGGGCGGGTGCGAGCTCCAAAGTAAAGCCTATGTGAGTGCCGCCGCCCCCCATAGCTAAAAACAATCACTCATTAGTATATAGCACAAGCGAAAGCACCGCCATAGGCGGTGCTTTCGCAGACTTTTTGAAGCCAACACTTAGTTGACACTCACGTTATAAATATAACACAAACATTCAAAAAAAGCAATTGTTACCGTTCGTAGCCTTTTAATAACAAGGTTACGGGTTTCTTCCTGCTTCAATTTCACGAATGAAAAATTCCCCTTGATCTTTAAATGACGGATTAATCTCAATAACCTTTCTTATCTGCTGAACTGCTTTACTTCTCTGTCCATTATGAAGATACGCTGCTCCCAGAGATAGATTAAACTGTTCGTTATTTGGCTCATCTTGAACACGCGCCTCCCATATACTAACCAGTTTGCCAAATTCTCTTGCATCAAAGTACGCCTGAACCAAGAAATCGTCAGCAACAATGTCTGTGCCGAATCTTGAGACGAGTAGTTCTTTAGCAAGATCACGTTGTCCATTGTAGATAGCTGTACCCGCATACAACATAAGAGACAGGTTGGACTCCGGCTCAAGCTCATATGTCTCTTTTGCTACTTCAAACGCTTCTGCTCTATCATCTTTAAGTAGATTAACAAGTGCAACTTCAGAAAGGATTTGCTGTTTCTGTGGAGACAGCTCACGCGCACGCTCTAGATACGTTAGTGCTTCATCGTATTGGCCAAAAATCCTTAAGAAAGCGCCCATAAACATTAGAAGCCGTGCATCTGTCGGCTGGCGTTCAATCTGCTTGTCCATTTCGTCTCGTGCCATCGTGAAGAGACGCTGTTTTGTCTCAAGCTCTACCCCCGGAAGGGTATTCGCTCTGATTGCAACCTGAATAAGCTGTTCCCGAATTTCCTGCTGTCCAAATGATTCATGTGAGAGTGCTTGTTCAAACAACTCTACGTTTTGTTCTATTCCACGCTCTTGTCCTGAAAGAGACTGTAACAAGTCTCTAGCCGCAGATACACCCTTTGCATTAAAGAAGTAGACAGAAAACAACGAGAGAATAATTACTATTGGTATTGCAATATATGTAACCCAGCTTTTTGAAAATTGCTTCTGCCCTTCTGATACACCTGTAGTTGTTGAGAGGAAATGAATGTACGCCAATAACGAGAAGAAAAGAATGTAGCTTACAATGTTGTCAAAAACAAACAAGAGACTAACAAAATATGCTACGAACAACCCTGTTATGAGACTTTTCTCGCGTATTGAAAGAGTATGCGCACGCGGTACTTCTTCATCTACTTCCTCACGCTTTCGCAAGAACGACGGACGCCATGGCCCTGCACGAACTGCCGGACGCGACCATGTGTAAAAAACACTTGTTATGTACAGCGCCAGATATGCTATAAGGCCAAGAACTCCTCCGGCGATAAGCCAATCAAAGAAAACATTATGCACGCGGTCAAACCACGGCTCCTGTTCAAATAATTTTGGATTATAGTTTTTGTTAAATACAAAGTTAAAACTTTCCTGCCCCCACCCGAGCATAGGACGTTCGGTAAAGCCCTCGTACGCCATGTTCCATATAATAAAACGCGATTTCCCTTCCTTAAGCGAGATGGAAGCAAGTCGTCCCATAGGGCTCTGCTTTGGAAATAGCTCTGCATTACGAACCGCAATAAGTCCACCAGCAAGAATGGCTATTATAAGAAGCACGCTTGCAGAGGCAATTCGGATCTTTTTATTTTCACGCTCAAAAATAGCAATAAGAAGTGTCGTTAAAAGAACTCCTGCAACAAGACCGAGCATCACACCACGTGAAGCAGTGAAATAAACAATCACAAGCTGAAGAAGTATGATAGCGCCGTAAATATATCGCACGAACGAACTTCCTCTCCATCTCAGTAGTAGCATCGCTGTTATAAACAGATGGAAGAGAGTGTAAATACCTAAGTACGTAGCATTTCCAAGTGTTGCATCAACTCGGACACCCCCCTGATTGATTGTAATGAATCCAAGAAGTTGAAACACTCCATACAGGCCGATAAACGTACTTACTCCGACCGAAACCTGCCAAAACCGAGTCCATAGTTTTTCTGTATTTAAAACAGTACCGGCAATAAGAACATAGACAAACAGATGTAAAAGTGTAACCAATCCCTCCATCCTCTCAAAGTTGCTCCAAAAACTCTTGAATGGATTTTCACTAAAGACTGTCGCAAGCGCCATGATTCCTACAAATGCGGCAAGCGATCCTATAACCCACGAGAAGCGCGGTCGATACATTGCATCGCGGAGCATAAGAATTATCCATCCGCCGAGCATAAGCTCTACCAGAATACGGAACGTGAAGTTCTTTCCGGTAATAAACGGAAAGAACATAAAGTTAGTTACGATGAGTGCAATAAACGGCATTAGAAAAACGCCGCCAATAAGCCCGTATCTTAGAGCATTATTCAAATTCATACGAAATACTATAACACCTTTAAAGCTATGAGACTACGAAAAAGAAAAAAGGGGTGGTATTGAGCCACCTCCACTACAGGTCAATCGTTGGCCAGCTCGAGAAGATAATCGATCACCTGATCAGCGACATTCCTTTCGTCAAGAGGACAGAGTTGTTCTTGTGCCAGCTTAATATCCTCCCACGCCACGTCGTCCTCGAGGCTTTTTATCCCCTCGGCAAGTTCGTCCGGGGAGTTCACCTCCCAGATTACACCCTGTGCAACAGGAAACCAACTTTCCTCTCCGACCTGCTTCCTCATTCGTTCCCTGATAAACGCCGAATTCCAGTAGAACGCCCGTTTCTCGTTCATGGCCACAACAGGGACTCCCATAGCGCCCGAAGTGTGAACGACAATGTCAGAACTAACCGTAAAGTCAACCGAACGCAAACCCTTCGGCGCTGGAATAGTCGGTGTATTACGAAGCAGGCTATTGCGGTCCCCAAGAAGTATTTTGTCTTCGCTGTTTTGCGGACCAGGCTCATTTGGATGCGGCTGAAAAATGAGTTTGAAGCCATCGCCAAACACTAGTCGAACACCGTGAACAACATTCTCGAGGTATTCGTTGGTGCCGCCGATATGTTTGTAGCCCTCGACGTACACCACTGGACAATCTTGGCCTAGATCTGTCGGAGTGATATTGCGGTAATCCTCCCACCGGAGGGCCACCAGCATAATCGACTCGACCATATCCGAAATCAACCGCATCCAGACACTCCTCCGGAGAGGCTACCAAGAGATGCATGTTTTCGGCGTACGGCTTCATCTCCTGCCGACGCCACGAGCGGTAAGTGTTCGCAAGCACCACAACCAGTATGCCGAGAGTTATTGCCTGCTCAGCAAGCTCGATCTCCTGGTCCCAACCGAAGAGAGACATCTCCGGTGAAGTGTCGATCAGAAGAACGCCAGGTTTGGGTGAAAGTTGAGACAGGTCGATGCTGTACGGAAAATTCGCAATCGAAACCATCCCGATGCCACGCTCAAGCGCACGCATTTGAACTCGAGTGATTGCCTTCGCACCACTCATACAAATAGCTGCACCGATAAAGCTATGCCTATCTGTCACGACAATTCTCCTCTATTTGATTGTCATTACAATTTAACTCTTGGCAAATTCTACAACTTAGATATATTTTGTCAATATTCTAAAACGTTGTATACATACTACAGAACTTCAAGTTCGTTTAGATACTACCCTCTTTTCAATTTCTGTGATATTAATTCTTTTTCTTGAGGAAATAGCAGACTTTATATGCAAACGCTTCGCATCTAGGTAATACCTTCACTTTAGGCGGAAAATTAACAAATGGTAAGAAATTAAGTCTTCCAAGCATTGGGATTGGCCCTTTGTCGTAATACATTCTCACTAGGTCAAAGTTTTGTAAATATGTCTTCTTAAATACATTCCTTGTAAGGAACAACAGATGATTGTTATCAACCTCAAATCCAGTAATATTCCCCGTTATCGCATACTTTATTCTATAAAAAAGATTCATGTGATTAGGTATAGAGAATATGAACATACCGCCCGGCTTTAGCACTCGGGCAACTTCTTGTTGAACAAGAAAATAATTTTCCAAGTGTTCAATAACCTGAAAACCAGCGACAACATCAAGGCTGTTGTCTTCATACGGCAGCTTCTCGGTGTTAAGATCAATCACATCGAAGCGATACTTTTCATTTTCTTTCTCCAAGTAATTACCAATATCGAGACCGGAAACATTTTTAAATCCCATCTCGTCGAGTGCCTTTAAGAAACCACCGCGCCCAGCACCAAGTTCTAAAACTTTTGAATTCCTATCGAATCTTTCAAAGTACTTGTATATAAATGGATCACGTAAAATCCACGTATTCACATTCTTAAAATGGTCTTTGAGACCATGTTCTTTTTTCAACTTATTTGCTTCTATGTATTTCATATCAGAAAGAAAGTCCCTCTTTTTTTAATTCCTCAAGCATATACTCAGCGAGGGTCCAATCAAATGGTACGTCAATATCAATAGAGCGATTAGCTGGCACTATATGCCCGACAATATGGTCCCCGTATAAGCTCTCTCCTTCCATTAAGTGGGTACGATCCATCGCATAGACTGCACTACTTCTCTTGTACGCTTTAGGTAATTCTTGCCGCAAAGTACTTGATTCAGGAATAAAATATGGAAGAACCTTATCACCTTCGAGCTTTTTCATCTTCATTGGGTGATACTTTGTCTCTACTTCACATACAGAGACAGCACTATTTGCTTTAGTGTCAACAAGTTTTTGAATTGTGCAGTCAATATCCTCAACTGTTCTGAATGGTGAAGTTGGTTGGAAAATCACTATATAGTCAAAGATAATACCAAGCTTCTCTTCCATGAACGAGACGGCGTGGCGCATTACAGGTAAGTGTGGTGTGTCATCTTCTGCAAGTTCCGACGGACGCATGAACGGTACTTCTCCACCATGTTTTTTCGACACTTCCGCAATCTCTTTATCATCAGTTGAAACAATAGAGTGAGTGATGAGCTTGCTTTTTTTAGCTTGCTCAATTGAGTAGGCAATGAGTGGCTTCCCACCCAAATCTTTAATATTCTTTCCAGGAATACCTTTAGACCCTCCTCGAGCTGTTATGACACAAAGTATATTCATGATGAGGATAGTAACGTAAAATTATCGATTTCGAAAGAGGTTGAGCAATCTCCTAGTTACACTCCACGTTTGATTGTCTATAAGAATGAATGCAAGAGGAAACAACAAAATTCCAACCCATTTTCCATCGAACCATTCCTCAGAGAAAATAAGAAATCCAACAATACTCACTCCAATAAGATAGACACTATTCATGATGAGTTTCTTCAGCTGAATAGTGGCACTTTCTTTCCCTGTCTTATACGCCAAAAATTTAAAAGCAATTTGAATGGTAGCATTAAGACCTATAATAACGGCAATGATCCAAAAAAGCGTGGCTGGGCTGAGTGCAATATCTCCAGTTGCACCCATGACGAGCAGTCCCCCAATGCAGAAAAACATAATTGAACTTCCAACCCAGAAACCATTTACAAAAATATTGAGTGTTCCACTCACTGCCTTAGTAAGTGTCTCATTAATAGCTCCGGCTACTGCTATAAGAAATGTGAGCCATACCCACATCTCAAGCTCAACATTCATTGGGAAATTAAGCATCGCCCACACAGCAAACAAAAAGATAGCAATACCAACTCCATGTCGAATCCCAAGTGCTCCTCCAAAGAAA
>CAJXDB010000007.1 GCA_913052285.1 uncultured bacterium
ATTCACTGTTATTTAACCCTAAGTACTCGGTGAATAAAATATATTCGCATGGCTCATTATTATATTCATTTATATACAAGCTCAATAGTTTTTTTCGTAGATCGTCCGAACCTGTCAAGCGCTGCAACCGTTATTATAGAATAGCCGTACGGTAGGAGCAATTGCTCTCTAAATACGCCATTTTGGTCCACAAATATCTGTCTGTCATTTAGTGTGATACGAGCTATATTGTGTGCAGTTCCTACAACTTCAATACTTGACTCTTCTACAGTACTGCCGTTATGTGGTGTTTCAACAACAAGAATTGGTCCTTGAACAATCGTATGAGTCTCAAAGTATGTATAACCTGCAATAATGGATAAAAATGCGATTACGGTGCTAAAGATTACCACCCTGCGTCCATGCCATATCATGATTCTTTCTCATTTTCTGCATTTTCTTCTTCATTTTCTATTCCTTCAAGTACCTCGCGCGGGCGTGACCCATCGGCCTCTCCAATTACTCCTCTCTCTTCAAGCATATCCATAAGGCGCGCGGCTCTTGCATAACCAATACGGAGCTTGCGCTGTAAATAAGATGTAGATGCTTTTCCGGCGTGAAGTACGGTCTCTCGAGCCTCTTCATATAGTTCATCTCCATCTTCGTTCTTATCTTCTCCGCCTGAGAACAGTGACGTATTATTTTCCTCAGTTAAGTCAAGTGACTCAACCATGTCTCCTTTGTAGTTTTTCTTAAGAAATGTCACAACTTTTTTTACTTCCACTTCAGATATGAAAGGGGATTGAATACGTCTCGGTTTCGCCATGTCGGAGGAAACATACAACATGTCACCAGCTCCCAACAATTTTTCAGCTCCTCCAGTATCTAAAATGGTACGTGAATCAATCTGTGATGATACTTGTAATGCAATGCGCGTCGGTATGTTTGCCTTAATAAGTCCAGTAATAACATTTACTGACGGTCTCTGTGTTGACAGCACTAAGTGTATGCCAACGGCACGGCTCATTTGCGCCAGGCGCACAATGACTGCTTCGAGTTCTCGTGGATATGTCTGCATAATGTCAGCCAGCTCATCAAATACTATAAGTATGTATGGCATTGTCTCTGGCAGCTCTTTATCTCCGCCATCTCTGTGCTTTTTCTTACCCAGTTTTTTAATGGCCGGAGCTAAAATATTTTTGTGATATGACTCAATATCTCGAACCGATTCTGTTTCTAGAACATCATAGCGGCGATCCATCTCGCGTGCTGCCCACTTAAGCGCGAGAATGGATTTCTTCGCATCAGTAATAACCGGAGTTAGTAAGTGTGGAATATTGTTGTATAGAGTTAACTCAACACGTTTAGGGTCTATCATTACAAGCCTGAGATTTTCTGGAGAGTTTCTGTACAGAAGGGAGGTGATGAGAGAGTGAATCATTACCGACTTTCCGGCTCCAGTTGCTCCAGCAATTAAAAGGTGAGGCATTTTTCCTACGTCGGCAAAGCGACCAAGGCCGCTTATATCTCGCCCAAGTGTCATGAGAAGCGGCTTTACTGATTCCTGATAATCAGGAGATCCTATAAGGGTGGCAAGTCCTACTGTTGATTTTGTACTGTTTGGAACTTCAATACCTACAAGTGACTTGCCTGGAATCGGAGCCTCAACGCGTACTGGGTGCGCGGCAAGAGCGAGCTCAAGGTTATTCTGAAGTCCTACTATTTTTGATAGGCGAACACCTTCAGCTGGTTTGAATGCGTAGCGTGTAACAGTAGGACCTATTGATACCTCGTCCATCTCAACGTTTATGCCGAAGTTTTGCATCGTTCGCTTAATGATGTTTGCATTTGCTTTTATGTCTCCGACACCTGGTTTTCCTCGATCACGTTCCAAAAGAGACAGTGGAGGTGGTGTGTATTCCTCACCGCTTGGTGGCCCCATAGCAGTCACGAATGATCCTTCTGCATCTCTATCGTCTTCTTCGTCCTCCTCATCCTCGTATTCCTCATCATCTTCTTCCTCTTCCTCATCTTCGCCCTCTTCATCTTCATCTAACGAATCATAGGTACCGTATTCATCCTCTGGACTTTCTTCTTTTTTCTTAAACAAAGCCCACGGTGTAAGTTTGTCTAGACGCAGTTCTGCGTTAAGGGTAATAAGAATTGATATGACAACAAATGCCACCAATATGAGAAGGGTTATATAAAAATCAAAAAATGAAATAAGAGGAGAAACAATTAGACTTCCAACAATTCCTCCCTTGTCTGCGAGTATATCGATTAGTGCAAGAATGGAAAAAAAGAATAGTGGAAGTCCCACAGTTCTAGCGATACCAAAGTCTTGTTCAAGGGGGCGTACAAATGTGTATGAAAGAAATAGGAGCGCGACAGGAACAACAAAGTACCCAATGCCTACAAGAAATGAAAGACCATCATAAACCGCATCTCCAACCATTCCAGCATTTTCTGTAGCGGCAAGTACCAAAAATATACCTAATACAAAAAATACTATAGCTAGGATTCCACGTGTAGTCTCCTGCCGTAGGTCTTTAAACATTGTAGTAAAAGCGCGTGTTTTCTTTTTTCGTGCCATGTGAATTTATCCTCTCAATAATAACAAAACAAAACGCTCACTTAAAGAAATAAGCTTTATTTATAAGATACTGTGGATGGTATTTGTGTAAAAATAATACATTTTTAGCCTTTAATTATATTCAAGTGGCCGTAGTAGATATAAGTAGGGTATACAAGTTAAACAAAATGTTTTCCAGTGGTATTTGTATTTTACTTTCACAAAAGCGGGGATATAATGGACATGTCTTTTCTATAAAAGTCGTTTAAAGGACAGGTGTTATTTTTTATAAAGGTCACTTGTAAAAGACACAGTAATGGACAATCAAAAAGACAAAAGTAGTGTCCCTGATAAAGTATTTGAAGTTAATGATACTTCTTTGTCTCCTGTTTTTTTTGGTAAAAACCGCCATTTTGCTTTTGTTTATAGAAAGGTTGAACGTCTAGCTGCCGCAGTACATATTGTTACAAGTTTTGTCCGTGAGGATGAACCTGTGCGTGCACGTATACGTATAAAAAGTCTTGAACTGCTTGATCACGTTTCTCTATTACGGACAGAAAAGCTAATTCAATCGTTATTGGAGTTGATTGCAGTTCTTGATGTCGCATATATGGGTGGTTTTATATCTGAAATGAATTTCTCTCTTTTAAAGAGTGAATGTGTTGAGCTTGCTAAGTTTATAAAAGCCAAAGAACACAATATCTCATCGGGCAAATCAGATCTTTCTGACGAATTTTTTGCCGATTCTTATGAGGTAGGAATGGAACATGTTCGTAGGGCAGTCCCTGCTAGTGGGATTGATTCTATAAAGGACAGTCTTGTAAAAGACACCAGATCAAAGAAAAAGGTAGGAAATAAGCGGTCAGGAAGTCGTCGTACACAGAGGCGAGAGGTTATACTGGCTTTGTTAAAGCATAAATCACCAATAACAGTGAAAGATGTGGGAGAAACGATCGTAGATTGCAGTGAAAAAACGCTTCAGCGCGAGCTCGTAGCGCTTGTTCAAGAAGGTGTCCTTAAAAAAGAAGGGGAGCGCAGATGGAGCAATTACTTCCTACTCTAAATATTGACATAAACCTCTGTTTGTTTTCTAGTTATTGACAATTTGTATGCGATATCTGGTCCCTTGTTGTAATTGACTTTTATGGTTAGGTATGCGACTATCAGTGGCGTACTAAAGGCAGATTAGGTTGAAATCCTTGGTGATTCCAAGTTTTTCTGTATTTAGTTATCCACACAAACAAGTTTTGCAGTACAACTCGACACAGCTATAATTAGCCTAGGAATTTCCGTCCGAAATTCTTATTTGTGTCTGAAACTGTTTAGGACATTGACAACTATATATACAACCATAGCTTACAACCATAGCTTGATGTGAGTACATCACTTCTGACATTGCTGTTTGTCCCTTAATTTGACTGATATTGATGCATGTCCAACATCCTCTTACCAACTAACCCATGGTGTTCTAGTGTCGATAAAGTAGAGTGCCGAGGGATAGTATGAGCAAAGTGAATTATGATCAGACACCTAAATAAAAATCGGTGTCAGGGTTATTAGGTTAATGCGCAAAGTTATTAGTAGGTCGAAACTAACAGTAGGTTTGCGCAAAAATATCTCGCCGAGGCGAGATATCAAATTACTACTAGAATATATTATGAGTACTATTACAAACCATTCGACAGCTACAAAAGTTGCAGCTCTCTTCATCGGTATTGCTATGGTCCTAGGACTTGCATTCTTTGTTGTTCCAACGATGAAAGCGCACGCAATTACTCTTGCTGAATTGGTAGAACTATTTATCGCACTTGAAGTTATTCCAGCTGATAAAGCTGAACAAGCGCGGTCAGTTCTAACAAGCCAGTCAGGCGATACTAGTGGAGGCGCCGCTAACTGTGGCTTCACACGAGACCTAAACGTTGGATCTTCAGGAGCAGATGTTAAATGTCTTCAGGAGTATCTAAACAGCGCGGGATTCACACTTGCTACAAGCGGGGCTGGATCTCCAGGAAATGAAACAAACTTCTTCGGAAGTATTACTAAAGCCGGAGCTATCAAGTGGCAAAATGCCAACGCAGCTCAAGTTCTTGCACCAGTTGGACTTTCAGCAGGTACAGGTTACTGGGGTAGTTCTTCACGAAGTCACTACAACACACTTGTAGGAAGTGGAGGAACAACTCCAACTGACCCAGGAACTGACGACCCTGTAGTAACGGTTCCAGCTGGAACAGGACTTACTGTTAGCGTGGCTACACAGCCAGCAAACACACTAGCTCCTGACAACGCTGCACGAGTACCGTTCACTAAGGTAATTCTTACCGCAGGATCTGACGGACCAGTAACAGTTAACAGCATTCTTGTTGAGCGAACAGGTCTAGCTGCAGACGCTGTGTTCACAAACGTTGTTCTATTAGACAGCGATGACACACAGATTGGTCTAACAAAAACACTAAACTCAAATCACCAAGCAAAGGTTGGAACTGACTTTACAGTCCCAGCTGGAACTTCAAAGGTGATTACAATTGCCGGAACTATGGCTTCAGACAACTCAACTAGGGACGGTGAGCAGGTTTCAATTGACGTTGTGTCAATCAACACAAGCGCTACTGTAACAGGTTCTCTTCCAATCAGAGGAGCAACTCACACAGTAAACGCTTCACTTGCAATTGGTGCAGCCACAGCTGATAGAGGCGTGGACGATCCAAACACAAGTGACACAAAGGAAATTGGAACAACTGGTTACAAATTCTCTTCAATCCGTATCACAGCTGGTTCAGCTGAGGATATCCGACTACGAAACATTCGATTCAACCAAACCGGTTCAGCTGGTAAGGATGATTTGAACAATGTAGTTGTTATTGCAGGAGGTACAGAGTACCCAGCGGCGATCTCTTCAGACGGAAAATTCTATAGCGCATCATTCGGAGACGGTATAGTAATTAAGAAGGGATTCCAATTCGAAGTTACAATTAAGGGTGATCTAATCGGTGGAGCTAACCGAACAGTTCTCATGGATATCGATAAGAATACTGACATCTATGTAACTGGTGAGCTCTTCGGATACGGAATCACAGCAGCAGCTGGTTCAACAGCTACAGCTAGTGATGACACATCACAGTTCACAACTGGAACACCATTCTACGATGCATCAAAGGTTACAATCTCAGCGGGATCTGTAACATCAGTATCTAAGTCAAACAGTGTACCAGCACAGAACATCGCAATTAATGTTGCTGATCAGGTACTTGGTGGATTCGAGATCGACATTAAGGGTGAACCAATCTCAGTTGGACAAATGGTATTCAACTTGAGTACTGTTGGAAACGAGTCGCAAGACCTTGACAACATTACACTTGTTGACCAGAACGGTGCTGTCATCGCAGGACCAGTTGACGCAGCGTCAACTAACACTGTTACGTTTACAGACACTGTTACCCTTGCAACAGGACTAACAGTCCTAACGATGAAGGGTCAACTTACAACTGACTTCGCAAATGATGACACTGTTGCAGCGTCAACAACGCCATCTACTGACTGGACAACTATTACAGGTGAAGTAACTGGAAACACAATTAGCCTTTCGGCTCTTTCAACTGCGGTTACTGCAAACACCATGACTGTTAAGGGAGCTACAACTACAATTACAGTTGCAGCAGACCCAACAGCTCAAAACGTAGTTGCAGGTGTGAAGCAATTCACATTCGCAAACTTCCAGTTTGACGCTACAGAATCTGGAGAGGATGTACGAGTAACAAGTATCCAGTTCCGGTACACAGATGGGGGCTCTGACCCAACAAACTGTCTTGCCTACGACGGTACGACAAAACTTACTGACACAGCCATCAATCCATCAGGAACTGGTGCAGATACATACACATTTAACACAGCTCTAATTATTCCATCAGGAACAACAAAGGTTGTGACGCTTAAGTGTGATGTGCCAGCAAGTGCAACTGCAACTAATGTTATTACCTTCGGTATTAACGACGCTGACACAATGAATGCTGTAGGACTTGGAAGTGGTTCAACTATCATCATGACCCACTTAACTGCAAACAGTGGTGCTATGACAATTCAGTCTGGTGGCGCACTTACAGTTGAGAAAGACGCATCAAGTCCTTCTCTTCTAGTTGCATCAGCAGGATCTACAGATGTTACGCTTGGAGTTCTTAAACTCCGAGCAACAAATGAGTCAATTACGCTTAACCGTATTGGTCTTCAGCTAACTGCTCCAGCAGCATCTAGTTCTGCATCAGATATCACAGAGGTTACTTTGTGGGATGGCGCAACTCAGGTTGGTACCGGATTCTTTACCGGAAGCAACACTGTTGCAACAACCACACTTACTGGATCCTTCGTCATTCCAAAAGATGGCGAAAAAATCCTAACAGTTAAGGGTGATCTTGCAGAAGTTGGAATTAGCAAGGCAGGAACACAGGGAGCACTTCTACTAGTTGACTACGATGGTGACCGAACCTTCGCTACAGAAGGAACAGGATCATCGTCTGGTACATCAGTTAAGTCTGGCTCAAGTTCTGACACAGCAGTGTCAGGTGTTCGAATGTTCCAGTCATTCCCAACCTTTGCAAAGGTTGCGCTATCAACCAACACACTTGCAAACGGTGAAAGATCACTACTCCGATTCAGTGTTACAGCTGATGATTCAGTAGCTGGTCGTGGTATCCAAGTCTACAAGTTCACACTTCGATTTGCGACAACCACAGCTATCCTTGCATCACCTAACATCTTCGCTTACACAGATTCAGGATTCTCAATCCCAGTATCTGGTTTGACGTCAGATGGATCCATGGAAAGCACAGCGCCAAACATGACAACTGAGTGGGCTTCATCTTCGACTGACGTTGCGGTTTACGCAAATACGTCGACAGGAGCATCTACAACCATTCAGATTCCAGACGGAGGAACACGTTACTTCGAGGTTCGAGGAACAATTTCGAACTCAGCTGCAGGAGCTTCAATCTCCACACAGCTTCAAGGTGACGCAAACTTCCCAGCAATCTTGGCACTTATGTCGTCAACGACGGCAAATATTCAGGACAGCATGATTGACGGTGGTGCGTCGAACAAGCTATCAAGCGTCAATGACGACTTCCTATGGTCGCCAAACGCAACCACAACTGCTGACCTTGACAGTGATGACTGGACAAACGGATTCGGCCTTATTGGTCTTCCATCAGCTAACATGACAGCTGAAGTCTTGTCACAATAAACAGCTGGTCGATACCTACTTTGTAGGTACAGCGTACAAAAACCCCGCATATGCGGGGTTTTTGTTTTGGTTGAAAATGATGAATCCTTTGTTACAATTACCACCATGTCAAAAACACATATACTACTTATATCAATTGTTGCCGCTGCCATTCTTATATTTGCCGGATTATGGTTCTTCCAGGGTGGTGGAAAGAGTGGCGATACGGCGACTACAACAGGTGAGACGACGAGTATAAGAGATGAAGATTCTGGTATTGAGGTTAAATTTGAAGGGGAAGAAGGCGTGACCATTAATACTATTCCAGCGGATATAAAGCCTCCGGCTGTTCCGCACCCAGACTTAGATCACGTTGTACAATTTGCAAGTAATTTTCCGGAAATTGGACGCTCTGCCGTTCGGAACAATATAGATGGTCTAATTGCGGAGCTTCAAGATGATCCACAATTAGCCGCTACATGGTTTAATCTAGGGCTTCAATATAAGAAGGCCGGAGATTATGAAGCGACTCGAGATGCGTGGGAATATGTAATATTATTGGCTCCAACTAATGTAGTTACTCTTAATAACTTAGGGAATCTTTATCATTTACATTTACGGAACTACGTTAAGGCAGAATCAAATTTTCTAAGCGCCTTAGTTAACAATCCAAATAACCCATCAGCGTACTTTGGACTTCATGAACTTTATAGGTATTCATACAAGACGGAGACAACGCTTGCTGCAGACACACTTAAAGATGGCCTAACTGTCTTAGTAGGCGATGTAAATTTATTGGTTACACTTGCTAGCTATTATAGAGATACTGCCGACACTACAAACGCTAAGAAATATTTTGAAGAGGTATTAGTAATAGCAAGCACAAACGGTGATATTGAATTAGTAAATGCTATTAAGGCAGAAATAGAGAAGCTCTAATATGAAAAGTATACTGAATAAAACATCCTTTAAGTTCGCCGCTGGATTTGTAGCTATTGTTGTTCTAAGTTTTGTTGCTTTTGCAGCAACTAACTATTACGAGGTTACTCTCAATGATAAGGATTCTGTTGCTAATCCAGGGGTAGGGGAATAAAAAACGCGCGCGACCCCTACTTGGGGCGGCGCGGCTTGGGTGGGCGATTATTATTGCATCGCCCTAGTGATTGCTGCCTTCAGCACATCACGATCAATGGGTTGAGGGATGAGTTCCGCTCCCATCTGTTTGGCGAAGGCTTGGAGTTCAGGACGATCGTAATCACCGCTCATCAGCACTAACGCCGGTGGAGGGGCTTCCATACCTTCGAAAATATCCCTTGCCGTAGCGTCGTTAATTCTCCACCCAGAGACGACGACACTGAAGGTGCCAGTCAGCAGCGCTTTCTTGGCGTCGCTTATGGCGTCGACCTCAACAATTGAGGCTTCTTTAAAATTAAGCTTCTGCAGAGCGATCGTGGCGTTGAGCCTTGTCTTATAGTCCACGTCGATAATTAGTGCGCTCATCTGCATGTACAGGTCTCCTTTGTGTACAATCAACCGGTGAGTCGGCGATCTATTTACAAATTTACCACGAAAAGTATATTTGTCAATCGTCAAGAAATTATAATTAGATCTGATACAATAATTATATGAAAAATGATCAAGGCCTCTGGAATTTTATATTCTCCGCGCTGTTTGTAGTCTTACTTGTTCTCAGCATTTGGATCCTATACACATTAGGACGACTTCCTACAGCTATCCCATTTTTTGATATCGTACTTATCTCGCTAGCCACCTTCCGTCTTACAAGACTTTTTGTATATGATTTTGTGACTCAATTTGTTAGAGATCTTTTCTTAGATACAGAGCTTATGCAGACCGCAGAAGGTAAGGTTGTCCTGGTTCGCACTAAGCCATCAGGGGGCCCACGGCGCACCATTATAGATCTTCTTAGTTGCCCGTGGTGTTTCGGTGTATGGGCAGCTCTTGTCGTAATATTCGCATATTTCTTAACTCCGTTCGCATGGTTTGTGATCTTGGTACTTGCCGTAGCGGGAGTCGCTTCATTTATACAAATACTAGTTAATATGATCGGGTGGAGGGCAGAACATCTCAAGAAAAAAGCCCAAGATTAGTTGACGCATCTCGGACGTCTTGCTTTACTAATTTCAGAAGCGACGCTGCTTTAGTAGAATCAGAGGAGAAATAAATGCATCCAATTGCAAGACCTATCTTTCTTGTGGTATTTCCAATGATCGCAGGCGTTCTCGAAATATTGATCATTGTTTTTTATCCAGGACCCGAATTCCTCGCATGGATTGGCATAGTGGGAGCAAGCATCGTGACTAGCTTAGCTGTAGAGTTGAAGTGGGATGGGCTTCTTAGAGTAATAGCGCGTGGGCTTATCGGAGGAACGTGCTTTACAGTTGCAATCATGCTTATGGCGGCTCACACTTCAATTTTCCATGGGTTCGTCTGGCCTCCAAGGTTTGGAAAGCTGACGTATCAAATCAACTTGTTCACATTAGCGTTCGCACTCTTTGTCGTATGTTATATTGCACTGCGTCTTTTTGACAGGTGGCTTCAGTTGAAAAGGCGGTAATGGTTTTACGGTGGTATCAGCCAATAGTGGTCGCTCCTAAGTGGGCGACCAATTTTTTATTTGACAAAATAATTTATCTTGATAATCTATTTGGAACGGACTGGAGAAAGCAGGTTAATCCCGCCACGGCGGGGCACGTAAATCCTGCCGAGGTCGAATCCGCCAGCTGGCGGATTATGAACTCCGGACCTTCCGAATATCAGGGAGGCATTTTTAATTCCGACGGTGATATTCGAGAACCCTGTTAAATGCAGCACACCGCACCTGCTACGCAGGATTTAACAGGATGAAGATTTGTAACGCGATTTTCGTATCACTCAAATCAGCTAACAGAATCTATCATGGCATTAAGTAAAGACAAAAAGAAAGAGATATTTGAGAAGCTTGAGACAATTCTTAAAAATGCCAAGTCTGTGGTATTTGTTAACTTCCATGGTTTGGGAGTTGCCGAAACTACAGCTATGCGTTCAGAACTTGCCGAGCAGGATGTCTCATACACAGTTGCTAAAAAAACTCTCGTTAAGAGAGCTCTTTCAGGGGCAAAGGTTCCGGGAGATATGCCGGAACTCTCGGGAGAGCTTGCTCTTGTATATACATCTGGAGATGATGAGATTTCACCGGCACGAGGCATTCACACGTTCGTTAAAAAACACAAGGATAGTATTTCAATCCTTGGAGGAATCTTTGAAGGATCCTTTATTGGAAAAGAGGCAATGACTGATATAGCGCTTATTCCATCACTTGAGACACTTCGTGCTCAATTTGTAAATATTATTAATTCCCCTATACAGGGGCTTGCGGTTGCGCTAAACGAAGTGGCGCGATCTAAAAGTTAAACATTATGGCAGAAGAAGAAAAGAAAACATCCGCCTCTGCCGAAGAGGCTACGGCGGACAAGGGAGAAGAGAAAAATAAAGAAGTTGCTCCAGAGCCTGAAAAGAAAGAGGAGCCAGCAGAAGAAAAGGCCGAAGAGTCAGTAGAAGTACCAGCACAGTTTAAAAAGCTTGTTGAAGAGGTTGAAAAAATGACCGTTCTAGAGCTCAATGAACTTGTTAAGGTGCTTGAGAAGAAGTTTGGTGTTTCAGCACAAGCGGTCGCTGTTGCAGCACCAGGCGCCGGAGGTGGTGAAGCTGAAGAGCAGGACAGCTTTTCTGTTGAACTCACAGCGGCAGGGGAGCAAAAAATTCAAGTTATTAAGGCGGTAAAAGAGATTCTTGGACTAGGTCTAAAAGAAGCAAAGGATATGGTTGACGGAGCTCCGAACGTGCTTAAAGAAGGGGTGAAGAAAGAGGAGGCAGAGGAGATGAAAAAGAAGGTTGAAGACGCTGGAGGTTCTGTAACACTTAAATAATCCAGCCTACAAAGGACAAAAGCCCCGGTCACGTACCGGGGCTTTTGTCAACTGTAGCGTTCTTCTGTTCCAGTGGTAGAATGTGAGCCATGAAGGCTTTGGGAAAGTTGTTCGGCAGTCCAGTCCTTGTGAGAGCAATACGCCTCTTTGTTTTTAATCCTGACGAGATGTTTGAAAATAAAGACGTTGCAAAGCGTGTTCGAACCACTCCAGAAAGGGCTAGAGAAGAAATTTCAATACTTGTGTCTGCTGGAGTTGTTAAGCGTGTTTCTTTTTATAAAGAGGTTACAAAAAAAGTTAGAGGAAAAACTGTTACTCGAAAGAGGAAAGTCCGTGGTGTGACACTCGACAGGCGGTTTCGATACCTTGATCCACTTCAGATTTTTTTACTGAACACTGCACCTCTTAAGCGAAATGATATTGCAAAAAAACTTGGGAAAATTGGAAAGCTGGATCTTGTAGTCACTGCAGGAGTGTTTATACAAAACGGTGACAGTAGAGTAGATATGCTCATTGTTGGAGACCGTATAAAGCGCCCTGTTCTTGAGTCGGCAATTCGCGATATGGAGTCTGAACTTGGGAAAGAGCTGTCATATGCGGCATTTTCAACAACCGATTTCCGTTACAGGCTTGCAGTCTACGATAAGCTTATTCGCGATATTTTGGATTATCCACATCAAACGGTGGTGGACCGGCTTGGAATTACTTAAACTCTCTATAACCAGGTAATCTCTTTAAAATTGGGATATTTTTATCCACAGCGAAAGAAAGTACGTATTGTGGAAGGTGATATCATACATATATGTACATTTCGTACTGTTTAGGTCGGCTAGCTATAACTCGTAGCTAGGTTTTATTCCAATCGTTTAATAGTACTATTGCCTAGGCACAATACTTCGTCGCTTGCGGCGGGGTCAAAATAAGCAGTATGTTAATTCAAACCTGGACCGAGGTGTTGACACATTCATTTCAAAATCTCTGGTTGGGGATCGTTGACTTTATTCCAAGCTTGGCAGTTGCGGTAGTGATCTTTATCATTGGTTGGCTCGTTGGAGCTGGCCTTGGACGGGTCATCTCGCAAGTAATCAAGTCACTTAAAGTTGACAATGCACTCAGGAGTGCTGGTCTTGATGAAGTGATGAGCCGCGCAGGCTTCTCGCTTGATTCAGGAAAATTCATTGGAGGGTTGGTGAAGTGGTTTGTCATCATTGTCTTCCTTGTAGCGGCACTCGATGTTCTGGGGCTTACACAGGTCAATACATTTCTTCAAGAAGTTGTGTTGCTCTACTTGCCACAGGTCATCGTTGCAGTGTTGATCCTACTCGTTGCCGCAGTTATCGCTGAGGTAATGCAGAATGTTGTTGTTGGTGCGGCGAAAGCGGCACAAATGCGCTCTTCACATTTTCTCGGACGAGTTACTAAGTGGTCCATTTGGATCTTTGCGATTCTTGCTGCACTCGATCAGCTGTCGGTTGCAACCGGATTCGTACAGACCCTATTTACCGGCATTGTAGTCGCGATCTCTCTTGCTATTGGGCTTGCTTTTGGTCTTGGAGGATCAGAAGCGGCTGGACGTGCAATGGATAAGTTTCGACGCGATGTTCTGAACGGAAAAGACTAACCAATAAACAAAGTTGTTTCAAAACGTCGTGCTTTCTTGAGCACGGCGTTTTGAAATTATGGCTATGGATAAGGGTGTTTTGAGCCTTAGTTTTCTATGATGGCTAATTTGACAGTATAGTTGGCGCATGTATACTGTCAGTACGTGTTTATGAGTATCAAAACCAGATTAACGAAGCGGAAAGAATAGCTGAAGCTTTTTCTGTGCTGTTCTCACGCCGCTTCTAACAAAGCGGTTTTTTTAATTCATACACACGCAGATGATCATTGACAACTTAATAACGGGTAAGTCCACACACTATAAGTGTGTGGTTAAAAGCATTAAATTATAATTGTGGTTTTTAAATTTCCTAATGGGAAATTTAAGAGCATATGGTGGATGCCTTGACTCTCAAGAGCGATGAAGGACGTAGCGTGGCTGCGATAAGCTTCGGGAAGGTGCCAAGCAACCTTTGATCCGGAGATTTCCGAATGGGGAAACCCATCCGTCTTTGGCGGATACCTTGGTGTATACCAAGGAGTTAACTCAGGGAACTGAAACATCTAAGTACCTGAAGGAATAGAGACCAATATACGAACTTCCTAGTTTGTGGGCCGAGCTAGTAGCTCACAAACTATGAAGTTCTGGTATTCCCTTAGTAGCGGCGAGCGAAATGGGAGAAGCCCAAACCGAGCACATAACTTGTTATGTGCTCGGGGTTGTAAGGTAACAATTCTGCATTTATGCAGGGGGAGTTACAAAATGTGTTGTTAGTTGAATCTGCTGGAAAGCAGAGCCGGAGAGGGTAATAGCCCCGTAATGCGAAAACAACATATCTCTCTTATTGTTATTCTTGAGTAGCCCAAGACACGAATAGCTTGAGTGAATCTGCCGGAACTAACCGGTAAGGCTAAATA
>CAJXDB010000008.1 GCA_913052285.1 uncultured bacterium
AAAGAGGACGAAAATTTTTGTTGCCATGTCCGGCGGGGTTGACTCTTCAGTTGCCGCGGCACTTTTGCGTGATGAGGGATACAGCGTAACAGGAGTATTTATAAAAGTGTGGCAGCCGGAGTTTGTAGCTTGTACGTGGGATGAAGATCGTAGGGATGCAATGCGAGTGTGTGCGGAGCTCAAAATACCTTTTTTAACATTTGATTTGAGTGAAGAATACAAAAAAGAGGTTGTTGAATATATGGTTAATGAGTACAAGTTAGGCCGAACACCTAATCCGGACGTTATGTGTAATACTCGGATCAAGTTCGGTTCTTTTCTTGCACGAGCAAAAAAACACGGAGCAGACATGATTGCCACCGGCCACCATGCTCGCGTACAAAAAAATAAAAATATATACAGTCTTATGTGCGGACTGGATACGGAAAAAGATCAGAGCTATTTTTTATGGACACTTACTCAAGATAAGTTACGTCACACAATGTTTCCTATTGGAAAATATACCAAGACGGAGGTTCGAAATCTTGCTAAAAAATTTATGCTACCAACAGCGGACAAAAAAGACAGCCAAGGACTTTGCTTTATTGGTGAGATTGAAATTAAGGAGTTTTTGAAAAACTATGTGCAGACGAAACAGGGGAATGTCCTAGATAAAGATGGAAATATAATTGGGAGCCATGATGGTGCAATTTTTTATACACTTGGACAGCGTCACGACTTTACGGTCACCAAAAAGCTTCCAACTCAAAACGCTCTTTATGTTGTAGAAAAAGACATGCTAGCAAATACCATAACCGTATTACCTCGTTCGGAAATTAATTCGCATAGAAAAGAGCGTGTGGAAGTAGAAATTAAGAGTGTAAACTGGATTCATGGCCACAGCCCTTCTTTTACAAAGCGTTACAAAGCTCGATTGCGTTATCGCCAGTCGCTTCAATTTTGCAAAATTACAAAATGTGAAGGTGAAACTGCTTCTATAGCCTTTGATAAGGGACAAGAGGTAGTTCCACCAGGACAATCACTTGTACTTTACGATAAAAGTATTTGTTTGGGCGGTGGTGTCATCGTATAATTGTGCCATGTTAATTACGAAGGCAGACGGAACAAAAGAACCGTTTGATCCATCGAAACTCGAACGTTCTCTTGCTCGCGCTGGTGCTGTAAAAGAAGTGCGTGATTATATTGTTGAACATGTAAAAGAAGAGATACGTGAAGGGATGAGTACTGGAGAAATTTACCGGCAGGCCTTTGACTTGCTTAAAGATAAGGAGAAGAGGCCGGCAGTAATTTTCTCCATGAAACGTGCTGTTTTTGAGCTTGGTCCGAGCGGTTTTCCTTTTGAACGTTTTGTAGGAAAAGTATTTAAAAATTTGGACTATAAGGTAGAAAACAACGTCGTCCTTAAGGGTGCCTGTATCGAACACGAAGTTGATATCGTCGCGTCAAAACCCGGTGAGTGCATAGGTGTAGAAATCAAATTCCATAACCGTTTGGGTGTTAAATCTGACTTGAAGGTTGCTCTATACGTACAGGCACGTTTTACAGATCTTTTGGGTACAAAAAATCGTGCCGGAATGTGTCCGGTCGACCAAGGAAGTCTTATTACAAATACAAAGTTTACCTACAATGCCATCAAGTACGGCAAATGTGCAGGACTTCGTATGGTAAGTTGGGGGTATCCAGAAAAGGGAAATTTAAATGATCTTATTGCAGAAGCTGGAACGTATCCGATTACATGTCTTTCCTCGATCACAGATAAAGAAAAAAAGAGACTCCTTGAGGACGGCTTGGTTTTGTGCAGAACTGTTGTAGAAAAACCAGATACCTTAAAATCTATAGGTATTAACGACGACAGAATCAGTGAAATCATTCAAGAAGTTAAGCACTTGTGCGGTTTGAACTCCCGTGTACAATAGAGCCACTATGGATACAAAAACAGCAAATAAGCGAATTATTATAGCTTTAATTTCAGGGGTTATTATTGGTGCCGGGGCTGTGTGGGTTCTTATGGCGCAGATTATTGATAGAGAAATTCCTCGGGATGAGGATGAGACTGAACTCATATCTGACTCTAACGACGTTAACATTTCTGTAACATCGGGAGCACAGATGGAATCTGCTCGAATCGTTGTAGGTGTTCAATTGTTTGGGAAAAGTGTCCGTCTTCAAGAAGTGGCACTACCAGAGTCTTCGTGGGTAGCAATTCATGAAGATGTAGACGGGAAACTTGGTAATATCTTAGGTGCACAGCGCTTTGACCAAGGAGTACATAGTGGCACTGTAGATCTACTTAGAGAAACTGTTGGGGAGTCATTATACTATGCGGTTGTATATCGCGACGATGGTGATAAAGTTTTTAATCTTGATGCAGATGCACCGGCTGTTGACGTAGAAGGAGCTCTTATTATGACCGCGTTTAGAACTACTTCCGGCTCTCCATCACAATAAATCTTATATCCAGTGAACATTCATGTTGTGGTATACTCTGTGAATGTCTGCTAATTACAGAGTTCGAAAACCATATAATCCTGACAGTAAGGAACCTTTTCCTGTAAGTAGATCAAAAATAGATCTGTTTTTAGAGTGTCAGCGCTGTTTTTATTTAGATAGGCAACTTCTTGTCGGAAGGCCTCGCTCATTTCCGTTTAATTTAAACAATGCAGTAGATGAGCTTTTAAAAAAAGAGTTTGACATTCATCGCGAGAAGGAAACACCTCACCCGCTTATGAGTTCTTACGGTATTCAAGCGGTTCCGTTTAAGCATGAAAAGATGGAAGAGTGGCGTGACGCTCTTAGGCGAGGCATTCAATATCATGACAAGGGCACAAACTTCCTTGTTCGCGGTGGAATTGATGATGTATGGCAGAGTCCTGATGGCAACTTAATCATCGTCGACTATAAGGCGACAAGTAAAAAAGGTAAGGTGTCGCTTGATGCGCCGTGGCAAATTTCATATAAGAGACAGATTGAAGTATATCAGTGGCTTTTTAGAAAAAATGGTTTTCCAGTATCAGACACAGGTTATTTTGTGTATGCAAATGGTAGATCAGACGAGAAAGCTTTCGACGCCAAACTTGAATTTGATATAGATGTAATTCCGTATACAGGAAATGATGAGTGGGTTGATGGTATTTTACCTAAGATTAAAAAATGTCTTTTGAGTGAAGATATACCTCCTGTAGGAGACGGTTGTGAATATTGTCCATATAGAGAAGCCGCTGGAAAAAGCCTGTTGGCAAAACGTAAAGAATCACAGAAGGATTCTGGGACGCAAACTAGTTTTGTATAATATGGACTTTGCAGATTGGGTAAGGAGTGCTGTTGCCGCCATACCAAAAGGCAGTACGAGAAGTTATAAATACATTGCGCGCGCCGCCGGGAGCCCTCGTGCGTATAGAGCTGTGGGGAATATATTAAATAAAAATCGTGATCCGAACGTCCCTTGCCATAGGGTTATAAAAAGTGATGGCAGTCTTGGAGGGTATTATTACGGAAGTCGCGCAAAAGCTCGAAAACTTAAAGAAGAAGGATACGTGTCCCGTTAGAAATTTTTGAGGTGACAAAGCCGGTGGTATAGTGCTATCAAGGTCGTAGTGATACTTTAGTGGAGCGTTTAAATTTCTGATGGGATGAACAAAGAAGAACTGCTAAAACATCTTGAGAAAAATTCGCGTGTACTCAAAAGCAAAAAACTTCGCGACGCATTTGCTACTGTAGACCGAAAAGATTTTGTTCGGCCGGATTACAGCTCTGAAGCGTACGAAGACTATCCTATTCCTATCGAGCATGGCCAGACGATCTCACAGCCTACTACGGTGGCATTTATGCTCGAGCTTTTAGATCCAAAAGAAGGTGAACATATTCTTGATGTTGGATCCGGATCAGGATGGACGACAGCCCTTTTAGCAAAGCTTGTTGGAAAAGACGGAAAAGTTATCGGTGCTGAGCTTGTACCAGAACTTGTAAAATTTGGGCAGGACAACCTTAGTCGGTATAACTTTTCACACGCACAAATTATTGAGGCTGGAAAAAAACTAGGACACCCTTCCGAGGCGCCATTTGATAAAATTCTGGTTTCAGCGGCTTCAAACAAACTTCCGCAGGAACTTGTAGACCAACTCACGGTAGGTGGAAGGATGGTTATACCTATTACAGATTCAATATGCGTAATAGACAAAACTCAAGAAGATGCTACTTCGCAAAAAACATATACTGGCTTTGCTTTTGTACCGCTAATTACTGAAAATCATGAGCAATAAGACGGATATGATGAGACAAGTAAAGGAAGAGGTGGTAAGTCTTAAGGACTCACCACTTTATGGTTATCGAGTCGAAAGCGGAAATAGTCCTGTTATTGGAGAAGGGGATCATGATTCAAAAGTTATGTTTATTGGAGAAGCTCCCGGTAAAAATGAGGCAGCTTCCGGACGTCCTTTTTGTGGAGCAGCAGGAAAAATTCTTGATGAATTGCTCGAGTCAGTACACATTCCACGAAGTGATGTATATATTACTAACATCGTTAAAGACAGACCCCCTCAAAACCGGGATCCATTACCTGAAGAAATTGAGATATATGGCCCGTTTCTAGATCGACAAATTGATATCTTAAAACCTAAAGTAATTGCAACTCTCGGGCGTTATTCAATGGTATATATTATGAAAAAGTTTGAACTTGAAACGGAAATTGAGCCGATAGGGAGAGCGCATGGAAAAACGTATACTGCAAAAACCTCTTTTGGTTCAGTTACTATTGTTCCTCTATACCACCCAGCAGCCGCAATTTATACGGCATCACTGAAAGATACACTCAAAGAAGATTTTAAAGTTTTAAAAACATTTGTATGAAACTTACACCGCGTATTGAGCATGCAATTAGAAAAGCCTCAATCCTCCATGACGGACAATATCGCAAAGGCATTGGCCACTTACCATACATTACACATCTGTATTCTGTTTCTCTGATCGTATCTGAATACACATCTCAAGAAGACACAGTTATAGCGGCACTTCTCCACGACACCATTGAAGACACTTCGTACACTGTAGAGGAACTTGAAAAAGATTTCGGATCTAACGTGAAAGATTTAGTTCTTTTCGTATCTGAAGATAAGCGAGTGGGTGGCGAGAAAATCTCATGGCGAAGCCTTAAAGAGGGCTACATTGAAAACCTGAAGAGTGCTCCCGAGGAAGCGCTCCTCATCTCTGCCGCGGACAAGCTTCATAATTTACGTTCAAATATTGTGGGCCATAAACGCGTCGGAGAAGAATACTGGAAACGCTTTCATGAGAAGAAAGAAGACTATCTATGGTTTTATGGCGAGGTGGTTTCTATACTAAAAAATCGTCTCGAGAGTCCTATAGTTTCAGAGCTTGAAAAAGAGTATGCTCAAGCAGTAGAAATATTTGTATAGATATGAAGAAAACCTGGAATCTAAAGCTTTTATATTCATCACCCAAAGATCCTCACATTGAAAAAGATGTGAGGAGTATTGAGGGAGCGTGCCAGCGGTTTGCACACACATACAGAAAGCGTACCGATTACCTCACTGATGCCGGGAAGCTTTACACAGCACTACGAGTATATGAGCGGCTCTATGAGGAAACTGCTGGATCAAAACCACTTATGTACTTTTGGTATGTAAAAGAAGTTGACAGTAGTAATGCCTATGCGGAGGCGATGATAAATAAGATAACGGATCGACTCACTAAGGCGCACAATAAAATACTCTTCTTTGATCTTTCTCTTGGGCGTATTGATATAAAAAAGCAAAAGCAATTCCTCAAGAGTAAAAAGCTTGCTAAGTACCGGTATTTCCTCAAGAAAGTTTTTGAGGAGAGCAAATATGATTTGACAGAGAAAGAAGAGAAAGTTCTTAACTTAAAGAGTATGCCGAGTCACAGTCTCTGGGTTTCCGGAGTTGAAAAGGCGCTTAATGCAAAACAAGTCTCATTTAAGGGGAAGGATATTCCGATTGCTGAGGCTATGAATAAAGTGTCTACACTCACATCGGTTAAGGAGCGAAGAGTACTTTCAAACAATGTCATGAAGTCTCTCTACTCTATGAGTGATTTCTCAGAAAGTGAAATGAATGCGGTATATATTGATAAAAAGATAGATGATGAACTCAGAGGTTTTAAGAAACCATATAGTGCTACGATTCTCGGCTACGGCAATTCCGAAAAGAGTGTCTTGAACTTAGTCGGTTCAGTTTCAAATTCTTTTTCACTTAGCCGACGATTCTATACGCTTAAGAAAAAGCTCTTAAAGTTAGATCATCTTGAATATGCAGATCGAATAGCACACGCTGGTTCAATTAGAAAGACAATACCATTTGCTGAGGCGCTTGATATTGTTCGCACCGTCTTTTACGGAGTAGATACAAAGTATGGAGAAATTTTAGACTCTTTCGTGCAGAGGGGTCAAATTGATGTCTATTCAGAGAAGGGCAAGTCAAGCGGTGCGTTTTGTTCAGGGTCGATTGGACTACCTACCTTCGTTCTTCTCAACCATGTAAATGACATTAACTCTGTCCTGACTCTGGGGCATGAGATGGGACATGCGGTGCACACTGAGCGAAGTAAAGAGGAGCGGCCGCTCTATCAACACTACTCAATAGCAACCGCTGAAACCGCAAGCACGTTCTTTGAAACACTGGTCTTTGAACACATTTTCTCATCACTCTCAGAAAAGGAGCAAGTTGTTGCACTTCACGATAAAATTCAAGAAGACATTCAAACAATCTTCCGCCAAATTGCATTCTTTAATTTTGAATTAGAGCTTCACAACCTCATTCGAAGTCGTGGAAGTCTTCCGAAAGAGGAAATTGCCGTCCTTTTGAACAAACATATGAAAGCGTATCTTGGTCCGGCATTTAAACTTCACGAGAAAGACGGGTACTTCTTTGTTGCGGTATCTCATTTCAGGAGATTCTTTTATGTATACTCCTATGCTTATGGCCAGTTGGTGAGCAAAGAACTCTACCGGAGATATAAAGAGGATAATGGCTTTAGCGCTAATATCGATCAATTTTTAACCTCGGGTGGAAATGATTCACCTGAAAATATATTTAAACATATTGGAGTCGATACGACTCGAAAGGGATTTTTTGAGAGTGGACTTGCCGAGATCGAAAGTGATATTAGAAAACTCGAGAAGCGTATATAATACGGATATGGATTATTTATTTATTGGACTTACATTTGGCGTAGTCGGAAAGGTTATGCTTGGTCTTACGGTGATGATGGTTCACTGGAGAATCGTTAAGGAGCACAGAATTGACAAACTAGTGCTTCGCGAGATGTATAAGGAGCGAACGGTTGCACTTGCCGCTATCGCACTTATTACACTCGGATACATCCTTGAGATGACGCATTTTGGATATTTTGAGATATAGTAGTGTGCCATGGAATCAAGCGTAATCAGAAAACGTTTTCTGGTATTTTTTGAGAAGCGGGGACATGCAGTAGTCCCGTCTGCTTCTCTCGTGCCCACAGATGACCCTTCAGTACTCTTTACCACTGCCGGCATGCAGCCGTTGGTACCGTTTCTTATGGGAGAGCCGCATCCAAAAGGAAAGCGTATTGTTAACGTGCAGAAGTGTGTGCGAACGCAGGATATCGAAGAGGTGGGAGACAAGACGCACGACACGTTCTTTGAAATGCTTGGAAACTGGTCGCTCGGGGACTACTTTAAAGAAGACGCCATAACGTGGAGTTATGAGTTTCTAATCTCTAAGGATGAAGGGCTCGGGCTTGATCCAAAACGTCTCTATATAACGTGCTTTGAAGGAGACGAAGATGCTCCGCGTGACATAGAGTCTTTTGAAATATGGAAAAAAGTCGGTATTCCTGAAAACAGAATTTACTTTTTTGGCAAAAAAGAAAATTGGTGGAGTCCGGGAGACAACGGGCCATGCGGTCCGGATAGCGAGATGTTTTACGACGTTACCGGAACACTCGGAGACATTGAAAAAGACGGGTTTATTGAAGCGGACAATAAACAGCAAATCGTTGAGATCTGGAATGACGTGTTTATGGAATATGAGAAGAAAGATGGAAAGGTTATCGGAAAACTCAAACAGCAAAATGTAGACACTGGTGCAGGACTCGAGCGACTCGCCATGGTAATGCAGGACACGGACAATGTTTTTGATACAGATCTCTTTCAGCCGCTTATGAAAACAATTTCTGAACACTCGCGCGCAAGTGATGTTCGGGCAGAGCGTATCGTGGCTGATCACATACGAACTGCGACATTTATTATTGCCGACGGCGTGACACCGTCTAATACTGATAGGGGATACATTCTTCGTCGTCTCATACGGAGAGCGGTTCGCTATGCCGATGTTCTTGGTATAGAGGCAGGAACTCTACCTGTTCTTGCGCGTACGGTAATTGGTCAATACAAGGATGTATATGGCAATTTTGAGCAACAGGAAGGAGTCATTGTGCGTGAAATCGAGGACGAAGAGCAGAAGTTTCGAAAAACTCTTGATCGCGGAATGAAAGAATTTAAAAAGATTGCACAAAATAATATATCAGGAGCCGACGCTTTTATTCTTTTCTCGACATACGGATTTCCTCTGGAATTAACTGTTGAACTAGCTCTAGAAAAAGGTATTTCGGTTGATGAAGAAGGTTTTCAGGCAGAGATGAAGAAACATCAGGAACAATCGCGTGCAGGAGGGGAACAGAAGTTTAAAGGAGGACTGGCCGACACAAGCGAGATGTCAGTGAAATACCACACAGCAACACACCTTCTTCATCAGGCACTTAGAGACGTACTCGGTAATCACGTTCAACAAAAGGGAAGCAATATAACTCCAGAACGACTTCGCTTCGATTTTTCATTTGATAGAAAGCTTTCTGACGAAGAGAGAAAACAGGTTGAAGACGCTGTAAATGAGAGGATTGAGGATTCTCTTTCCGTATCGTACGAGGATGTTCCACTTGAGGAAGCAAAAAATCGTGGAGCCATTGGTTTATTTGAAGAACAGTATGGTGACACTGTTCGGGTATATAAAATTGGTGACCCCTCAACAGGTTCGGGGCAAGTCTATAGTCTCGAGCTTTGCGGTGGTCCACACGTTAAGAACACTTCGGAGCTCGGACACTTTACAATAAAAAAAGAAGAAGCAGTCGCCGCCGGCACCCGCCGCATCAAAGCCGTACTTAAATAGTACAGTACCTTTCAAGGTTGTTTTGCGTTCACGTATAATAATTATATGAAATTGACAAAAACTGGAAAAGTTATTGTGGCTATAGCCCTTTTTGGATTATTCGTTTTATTTATGTCATTTGGTAGTGATGAGGTTGCAATAGAACTAGAATCCAACATACAACAAGAGACTCAGTCATAGGGGCAGAAAGAAGTGGTTTATAGAATTCTTGATGAAGAAAATATTTCTTACCTAAATTGTAAAAGAGTCGGTATAAGAATAGTTGTTCCTGATGACTCACTACAAACAGATGTTGATTATACTCTCGGAAGGATTGTGCAAAAATATAAAATCAATTGGGACGATGTTACTATTTGGGCGTATAAAGAGAGTGAAACCGATTTAGTAGGTCAAATCGGAAATACAATGGGTATGAAAAAATACTCAATTTGTAATTAAATTAAGTATCTAAGAATAATAGTGCCAGATACCTTTTATGATACAGAAATCAATAATGTTTTTTCTCATAAAAGTTCTTTAAGAAGACTGCTAATTCGCATATAATATAGAAATGGAATGGCCTTCGTTTTTTCGTGTTGGTAAATCGGGGCAGACGGTGCTTATCGTTGATATAAAAAGTGGTAGTGTTGGAGCGTCTATTGTCCAGATAAGTGAAGATCACAAACCGGTAATATTTGAATCTGCGCGCATGCCGATCTCATTTGGTGAACGGCTTGATTTCAAGCAGTTTACCTCGACGATGTTAGAAACCCTTGAGTCTGTTATTAAACACCTTCCTCAAGACAAAGTTAGAAGTGTTCACAATATACACTGCTTTTTCTCATCGCCCTGGTGTGTATCAGCCATAAAACAAATTAAAAAAGAAGGTGAAAAACCATTTACCGTTTCAAAAGAATATATTCAAGGTGTTGTGCGCTCTGAACAAGATCGTTTCAAAGAATTAGTGGAAAAACAGCGTAGTGCAGATGGAGAATCGGAGAGTATGCCTATAGAGCATACAGTAGTAGAGACTAGAATAAATGGATATCCTACAGATAATCCAGATGGGCATGAAACTAAAACTTTTTCAATGACTCTGGTGCTTGGTGTTGTATCAAAAAGTGTAAGCGACAAAGTATCGCGCATACTTTCACAATTGGTCGGTTCGCAAGAGGTTGAATATCACTCATTTATACTTGTAATGTTTACCACTGTACGTGAACTGTTTGATACACATGAACACTTTATGCTTGTAGACGTAGGAGGCGAGATCACTGACGTTGTACTTGTTCGAGAAGGAGTTCCTGTTGCACTCGACTCATTTCCAGTTGGACGAGATGTACTTATAAAAAAGACAGCAGTCGAAGCAAATGTAATTCCTGAAGAAATAGAAGGATCTTTAACGCATGAGTCAATTAAGGAAAAAACTGATATTTCTACCTACTCTGAGACTAATGAGTGGAGTGCAGGATTTCAGGAGACAGTATTGTCGTTTGGAAATAGAAATATTCTTCCACGAACCATATTCATTGCGGCGTCAAATGATGTAGGGCCATGGATTTCAAAATCGTTGTCAAATAATGAATTTTCAGACACCGATACACAAGAGCGGCAAAAAACTGCAATACTGCTTGGTGGCAACATGGCGCGCGAGCACTATGTGTGCGAGCGTGGTGTAGACTGTGATCTATTTCTGGCTCTAGAATCACTATTTATCGAGAAGCTGGATTCTTAAATAGGGTATGTGGTATAGTTTTGATATGAGACGAAGAACAGTGCAGGATATCGTTCCTCCAAAAAGGCGTATTGGACGTCGTTCTATCCCTACTCTTCAAAGTGAGCCGGAACCGCAAACAGAGTCACATGGAAGTGGAGGTACATGGGAAAAACCTCCGCGCCGTAGTCCGAAATTTGGATTGTGGATCATTGCATTTATTGCACTTATCAGCCTTGCATTTGCTATTTCATTTTTATTTTCTGGCGCAACCGTTACTGTCTTTCCAAAAAAACAGGATGTTCATATTGACGGAACTGCAATAGCTAAAAAAGATGCTCTTCCAGATGAACTTTCATATGAGGTAATGACTATTGAACATACAGGTTCAGGCACTGTTTCTTCTACCGGCGAAGAAGATATGGAAGAAAAAGCCTCTGGACGTATTGTTATCTACAATGAGTACAACAGCGCAAATCAAAGACTTATTAAGAATACTCGCTTTGAAACACCTGAGGGTCTTACATATCGAATACGCAGTTCTGTTGTAGTACCGGGTAGGACGTCAGACGGAGGGAAGATCGTTCCTGGGAGTATAGAGGTGACCGTGTATGCAGATGAGCCTGGAGAGAAGTACAACATAAGTCTTACCGACTTCACTATTCCTGGTTTTAAAGGAAGTCCACAATTTAATAAGTTTTATGCGCGGTCAAAAACAGCTATGACAGGAGGCCTCTTTGGAAAACGCCTTACCGTAGATTCTACAGTACTTAAAAACGAACAGGATCGTATACATGATGAGATAAAACAACAGATACAATCAGATGCACAAACACAAGTTCCTGATGGATTTTATTTATTTAATTCGGCGATTGCAACTGAGTTTGAATCATTACCGCGAGTGGACCATCGCGACACAGTAGAGGTAAGGGAAAAAGTGGTGTTGTACGGCATTCTCATAAGTAAGTCTGAATTTGCCCGACATATTGCAGTGAATACCGTCGCAGGATTTGACGGTGGAGACGTTCGACTCACTGATACAGATAACATAACAGTACGTTTTAGTGATGAGGAAAGGTTATGGGAACAGGAGGAAATATCACTTGATATAGTCGGAGCTACTACAGTTATATGGAATTATGATGCTGAAAAGCTTGCAGGTGATCTATCAGGGCGGTCAAAAGATGCACTAACTACAGTGCTTTCCGGATATCCAAGCATTGAACGGGCTGAAGCGGTAATTCGTCCGTTCTGGAAAGGATCATTCCCTGAAGATAGCGCTGAAGTAAAAATAGTGGAGGTTACTCAATAGTATTGACGAATGGGCCAATATTCTGGTAAGATTGTTTGGTTCCGTTCTATTGGATGGTAAATAATCAGGAAAAACAAGACGAAACGGTTAACGGCACTGTTGAAAAGGCATTGCCTAATACGCTGTTTGAGGTGAAGCTTGACACTGGCGAGACTATTTTGACATACCTCTCCGGTAAAATGCGCATTCATAGGATCAAAGTCCTTGTGGGAGATTCAGTATCTGTTTCTCTTGATCCATATGGAGGTAAAGGGAGAATAGTAAAGCGGCTCTAGTTTATTATAGACCGAACAAATTGAGTATCTTACTCTTTTTTATGTTTTTGTCTGATTGTAAGAGTTTTCATTCAGGCAAGCCTGAAAGTGATTGAGTTATGAAAGTTAAGGCATCAGTTAAGAAAATGTGTGCACAATGTAAGCTTGTCCGCAGGAGGGGCAGGTTGTATGTGCTTTGTACTAATCCTAGGCATAAACAACGACAAGGATAGCAATATAAATCATGAGAATTGCAGGAATAACAATACCAGAACACAAACGACTTGAGATTGGTCTCACTGCTGTATATGGTGTTGGTCGCTCACGAGCACTTGTTGCACTTGAAAAAGCAAAAATAAGTGTCGATAAGCGTCCAAAAGATTTATCTACTTCAGAGGAAAATTCTATCCGAAAACTTCTTGACGAATTTACGACAGAGGGTGATTTAAAAAGAGAGGTTGCAGGCAATGTTAAAAGACTAAAAGACATTAAGTCGTATCGCGGAATGCGACACTCGCGACATTTGCCCCTGCACGGGCAACGAACAAAGACAAATTCCCGCACGGTGAGAGGAAATGTAAGAAAAACTATGGGTTCCGGAAAACGTAAACTTGAAAAGAAATAAACATGGGTAAGAAACGTATTGTTAAGAAGGCGGGAGGGAGCGTTGATGCCGGC